>NZ_JBFBCE010000035.1:0-39964 GCF_040689595.1 Streptosporangium sp. NPDC051023
GCGGATGCAGTACCGGCCGACGCTGCTGAACGGCTTCGTCGCCGAGACCGGCCTGACCTTCGAACTGTCGTAACCCCAGCTTTTCAAGATCAGTAGCAGAGAAGAGCATCTACGGTGTGCGACCTTGCCTTGGACATCGTCAATTGATTTAGCGTCGAACGGGTAATTTGTGTTCATGCATCCGATTTAAGCACTGTGTGGTGTACCTAACTAAGTCCTTGTTGTGACGATGGCCCAAGTGTAGTATGTCTGTCCATGCCCCCCCGTGGTCGAAGTGCATCGTCCGTCAAGCCAAGCAGTCTCCCGGTTGGGGAACTTCTAGAGAAAAGATCACCTTTTCGCGTGCCCAAATATCAGCGTCCATATGCATGGGATGCTGAGAAGGTAGGCGAGTTTATAGATGACATTCTCGCTCTTCTTTCGAAAGGTGAGAGCGATCATTTTTTTGGCTCCATGGTGGCGATTCAAGTTGCGGATCACTCGCAGGCCAGCACTCAGGCACACGAGGTTGTAGATGGTCAGCAACGGCTGACGACTTTTTGTCTTCTTGTGGCGCAGATCATTAACTCTGCGCGCGCCTTGGAGCAGCAAGCACGCGATATCGGTGACGAAAAACTTGCGATGCGCCTGGAGATTTTCGCCGAGGAGACTTCTAAGAAATACCTGTTCTACGAGCGATATGACGTTGAGCAGGGTGAGAAGACCTCAGAGCCAAGACTTCAGCTCTCGAACGAGGACAACACTAAGTTTCGCGCTCTGCTTAACGGTGTAGCTAAATCCGTCGATATTCGTGATAGTCATAGACTCCTTCAGGCGGCATATGAGCTAATCCAGGCGAAGTTGATATCCACGCTGCTCGATGCAGTCGATGATGTGGGAGAGAAATTTAAGGAGCTTCAGCGTCTTCGGGACTCAATTCTTCTCGATACATTCATTATTCATATTGTCAGCGAGGATAGACAAAGTGGTTACCGGCTGTTCAGTGTACTGAACGACCGGGGGAAGCGACTTGCTGTAGCAGACCTGCTGCGAAGTCACACTCTGGAGCAGCTTGATCGGTTCCCGGTTCTTCAGGATAAGGCTTCCCGGCAATGGGATGAAATCCTTGCCGAAGGTTCGACGACGGCCGATGGTTTTCTCAAAGCCTACTTGCCTTCTGTGACTGGAAGCAGGCTGAGCGCCGAGCGGCTCTTCAACGGCCTGAAAAAGCAGCTCTTCGGTTCGGCTCCCACCAATCAGGACCAAGCGGACGCTTTGGCTAAACGCATCGAGAAGCTAGCAGAAGAGTTTCATCGGTTCCTTCTCATTGATAAAGGTGTCTGGCCTTACGATGAGTCTAATCGAAGCCCTGGCGTAAGTGAGTGGTATCGGGCGCGACTGAGGCGTTTGATCATCGTTCTAAAGCATGAACTCTCAATGCCATTGCTCTTGGCGGCCTCTAGTTGTGTGGACGAGAAGAGGTTCGCTGAGCTTGTCCATATGCTCGAAAAGTTCGCTTTTCGCTACAAGAATATCTGCGATGGTCACGCTAGTGCAGCAAGTAAGCACTACTATGTGATGGCCAAGACTCTTCGCGCCTCGGTTGCGGGCAGTCCCGCTCCGAGTTGGGAACCTCTTATGCTGGAGCTCAGGAAACTGATCAACGAGCGTGCTCCCAAAGAGAAATTTAAGACACAGCTCATCGAAAAGCTTCGCTACGATCACCCTACACAAAGGGGTAATATTCGCGAATTTTTGACTACGATCGATGACTATTGGACCTGGCTTCGCCAGGGCGGGCAGGGCTCCCCGAAGTTCTCGTCGGGAGTTGTTGTAGACATCGAGCAGGTTACGATTGAGCATATTTATCCGCAAAATCCTCCAGCTATGCAGAAAAACGCGGTGCTAGAGGATCTGAAGCACCGCCTAGGCAATCTGTCGTATTGGGATCCTCGCGACAATGTGACCGCAGGAAATAAGCCCTTCAGCGAGAAGAAGGCGCAATTTCTTCTCAGTAAGAGTTCGATGACTCAAGCTCTTGGGTCTCTGCCCGCGTGGGATGCAGGGCAATATAATTCGCGACTCCGTAGCTTGCTTGATGATGCTTGCAAAGTATTTGTCATCTAGGGCCTGTTTCAAAAGGCAGGTGAGTCAGTCGTTGAGGGCGGCGATGTGGATGACGACCTCATAACGAACGGCGAACTTGTCGTAGCGGATGGCGACGGCGCGATGGTGTTTGAGCCGGTTGATGCCGCATTCCATGGCGTGCCGCTCTCGGTGGTAGGCCCGGTCAAAGGCCGGAGGCCGGCCCCTGCAGCAGTGCGGCCTGCAACCGGACGAACTGCGTCTCGCTCAGCTGCGGCAGCGAGGCCAGGCCCTTGGAGGCCAGGGCCGTGATGCCCCGCTGGCACCAGGCGTGATGCCGGTGGTTGGCTGACACGCGCGCCCTGCAGTTCCTTGGCAACCTCGGTATCGGTGTATCCGCGGGCGAACAGTTCGGCCGCGCAGCCGTACCTGTTCGCGTTTGGCTCGTTACGCAGCGGTCAACCAGCCGCCTTGCGCATATCGCATGAGCTGGGGACACCGCTGCAGCCCAGCACTCTCACATGATCACCGTGCATTACGAGTTAAAGATCAGCACTCGCCCCTGGCACCCTCGTCATCTCTAGATTCGTTGGCATATTGACATCAAAGATACGGATGGCGTGAGGTAAGTCGGCCTTATCCGTACTTTATGTGTCTGATTCCGGCACTAAGAAGCAAACCCCCTGGAGAGTTCCGTGGCCCCTAACGAGGAGATTGGCCAGCAGCCAGCAGTTCAGCCCCCCTCGCTCGACGATCTCTTCAAGGCACTCATGCCTACTCGCGAGGTTCCCAACCCCCTCCCGGTCGGCATCACAGATGGTAGCTTCGATATCGATCCGGCACTGATCCGCCAGTGGGCTCGCAACCATGGGCTAGAAGTTGCCGATCGAGGATGCGTTCCTGACTACGTGGTCAACGCCTACCTGCGCTTCCAAAGATCCGGAAGCACCGCCACTCTTGGAGCGATCCACCCCGCCCCTTCATCGGAAGGTTCCCTCCCCAGGGGAATCGCGTCAGCACCAGTCGCTCCAGCGTCGAACCCCAGAGGTAAATGCCCGATCAAAGTTGGCCGTCCGCTGAGGATGTACGAGACGGTCTACCTGATTAAATTTGTTCAATGGATCAAACGTGACGGCACCACCCGTACTGAGGATGCTCTGGTGACGGAGGTTCTCCGGGAACTCAATCTCCCTGAACCGCATTCGGAGTGGACTATCGGCCGGATTCGAGGCGTCATTCAAAAAGTAAAGGAGCTGGAGCGATCCACGAAGACCTCGACATCAACATCGCCCAGCACTCCGCTCAATCTCAGCACACCTCCCGGGAAACCTCGAGGTAAGTGCCCCATCACGCCAGGCCACCCGCTGTCCGTGTACGGAACACGGAACCTCGTCCAGTTCGTTCAATGGATCCAACGAGACGGCATTCCTCGAACCAAAGAGATCCTTATCCAAGAAGTCATCCGTGAACTGAAGCTTCCTGGACCTGCTTCAGCATGGGCAGTGAGCCGCATCAAGGACATCATTAAGGAAGCTACCGACCAAGCGCCAGAGAAGGCTGCTCCAGCCGCCAAAAAGCCGCTACCTCGCCCCAATGCAGCTCCCACATCGGGTAACGCAGCACGCTCATGCTTAAGTGAACTAGCATTTGAGTTAATGAGTTACGGAGCCCAGGTTAGGTTCTCAGACAGCGAAGATGTCCTCATTGTTCTTGGTCCTGAATCCATAACCTCTGCTGTTGGGGCGCGCGTTGAAGCATCCCTATCTACTGGAAACTTCATCTGGGGTACCGGTGCTTCCCGTTCCAGCCACTTCATTAAGGATTACCGAGGTGCAGCCCGGGCGATTCTCGCGATGCGCGTCTCGTCCACCACTCGGCAGATTGCAAATCCTTCACGCGCCGTGGCCACTCCGGCCAGGCCGCAACCTACTTGTCCCGTTCCGCGCGGTCGTAGCATCTTTGCGTACACGGACTCCGAGATCATCGCCTTTGCCAAGTGGATGAAGGACGACGGCGTCCAGCGGCCTGAATATCAGCTTATCCACGACATTATTGAGGAGCTCAGCTCGTCAACCCAGTCATTCGGAGCGCTGAAACGCGTTCGTGAGGCTCTCAAACATATTGATCAGGGTGATCGTGCGTCGAAAGCCGCCGGTAGCGTGGCCAACGACCGACGGGGACCTATTGACATAACGTCGCACGGGACATCGAAGCATAGAGAGGATCCCCCCTCTGTAGCACATCGCTTCCGAAGTGGCCGACCTATCACCGCGTATAAGCAGGAAGAGCTTGTCGCCCTCATCCGTATGTTGGCCGACAAGGGTGACGTGAATACTTATGACGACCTGATCGAAAACATGATTAGCGAGCTCAACCTGCCCGCGCGCACACCTTTCCGTATTCAGATTATCGAGGAAGCCGCAACTGCCGCCGGCTGGAAAGCGCGTTCGGAGGAGCAGATTGGCGTATCAGGTGCAGCTTCCTTCACCGACGTCGTTCTCTGGGCGCGCAGCCAACGCTACGAGCTCCAGACAGATAGAGAGATCCCGGAGCACGTGATCTTCCAGTACAACTACATCCACCCCGACCGTCCCTACTTGCCGCGGGCCCGACGTCGTCCATGATCCCCGCCCCACGACCGATCTCACGAGCTCAGCACCGCCACTACTGGTAGGAGTCTCTGGGTGAATGGCGCGATCTGGATAGCCGACTCTTCGATCTTGAGGGGAAAGAGCTCCGGCGTGGCCTGACACGCAAGAGCTCGTGACCCCTGAACACTGGCTGTTGATCAATGGACAGTTGGTGACGGGGGCCACGAGCTGTGAACGACAGTACTTCGATCCTGTTCGGCATGCCGGAAATCACGGTGGTGAACGTCGAGCGCGTCGCCGACGACAACGGGAAACCGGGACGGCCGGTGCATATCGAACGCCCGCAGGACTGGGCGGCCTGCCCCGACTGCGGCGTCGTCTCCACGGTGGTGCGGCAACGACGCACGACCCGGCCCAGAGACCTTCCCCACGGCGAGGAGCCGATCGCGGTGCGCTGGCACAAACGGCAGTTCGCCTGCACCGAACGGCTATGCGCGCGTAAGGCGTTCACCGAGTCGACGGCCGAGATCCCGCCCAGGGCGCGAGTGACGGGCCGGTTGTGCCGGGCGGCGGCCCGCCAGGTCGCCGCGGGCCGGCCGGTGGCCGCGGTGGGCCGTGAGCACACGATGGGCCGGCCGCTGGTGCACCGGCACTTCGCCGCCCACGCCGACGCCGACGCCGTCCTCGCCGAGCCCGAACCGCCCGAGGTGCCGGGCATCGACGAAACCCGCCGTGGCCGGCCGAAGTGGATCACCGACGAGATGAGCGGGAAATGGGTGCGGACCGAGCGGTTCGAGACCAACTTCGTCGCCCTGTCCGGCACCGGCGCTCTGCTCGGCCAGGCAGCCGGCCGCACCGGCAGGGCCGTGGCCGACTGGCTGAGCAGCCGCGGCCCGGCCTGGAAAGAACAGGTGCGGATCGTGGTGATCGACCCGGCCGCCCGCTACCGCACCGCGATCCGCCAAGCGTTGCCGCACGCCGTCCTCGTCGTCGATCACTTCCACCTGGTCGCGCTCGCCAACAGGGCGCTCACCGCGGTGCGTCAGCGCGTCACCCGGCAGGAACGCGGCCGCCGGGGCCGGGCCACCGATCCGGAGTGGGCCAACCGGCGCCGCCCGCTGCGCGGCCGTGAACACCTGCCGGAGCGCACTTTCGCCCGGATGTGGAACGACCCGATCGATCATGAGCCCGCCGGGCAGATCCTGACCGCGTGGATCGCCAAGGAAGAACTACGCCGCCTGCCGGCCTGCGCCCGCGAGCGAGCGCCGCGCTCGGTGATCTCGCAGCGGCTGTTCCGGTTCTTGTGCTGGTGTGCCGACTCCGGCGTGCCCGAGCTGGTCACCCTCGCTCAGACGATCGACGCGTGGTGGCCCGAGACGCTCGCGTTCATCACCACGGGCGTCACCAATGCCCGCACCGAGGGAACCAACCGGTTGATCAACGACGCCGCCCGCGTGGCGTTCGGCTTCCGTAACCGGCTCTTCGATCTTGAGGGGGAAGGGCCCGGGCGTGGCCTGACGGGCGAGAGCTCGTGACCCCGCGACACTGGCTGTTGATCAAAGACAGTTGGTGACGGGGGCCACAAGCTGTGAACGACAGTACTTCGATCCTGTTCGGCATGCCGGAAATCACAGTGGTGAAGGTCGAACGCGTCGCCGATGACGACGGACAACCGGGACGGCTGGTGCATATCGAACGCCCGGAAGACTGGGCGGCCTGCCCCGACTGCGGGGTCGTCTCCAGCAAGGTGCGCCAGCGGCGCACGACCCGCCCACGAGACCTGCCCTACGGCCCAGAGCCGATCGGGGTGCGCCGGCACAAACGGCAGTTCGCCTGCACCGAGCAGTTGTGCGCGCGCAAGGCGTTCACCGAGTCGGTGGCGGAGATCCCCCCTGGGGCGCGGGTGACGGGCCGGCTGTGCCGGGCGGCGGCCCGCCAGGTCGCCGGCGGCCGATCGGTGGCCGCGGTGGGCCGCGAGTATCGGCTGGGCCGGCCACTGGTGCACCGGCACTTCGCCGCCTGCGCCGACGCCGTACTCCTCGAGCCCGAGCCGCCCGAAGTGCTGGGCATCGACGAGACCCGCCGGGGCAGGCCCGCCTGGATCAAGAACGAGACGAGCGGGAAGTGGGCGCGGACCGAGCGGTTCGAGACCAACTTCGTCGATCTGTCCGGGGCGGGCGCCTTGCTCGGCCAGGCGGCGGGCCGCACCGGCAAGGCCGTCATCGACTGGCTCAACGATCGCGGGCCGCAGTGGAAAAGCCAGGTGCGCATCGTGGCGATCGACCCGGCCGCCTGCTACCGCTCCGCGATCAAGCAGGCGCTGCCGCATGCCGTCCTCGTCGTCGATCACTTCCATCTGGTCGCGCTCGCGAACAAGGCCCTGACCGCCGTGCGGCAGCGCGTCACCCGTGAGGAACGCGGCCGCCGGGGACGGGCCACCGACCCGGAATGGGCCAACCGCCGCCGCCTGCTACGCGGCCGTGAACGCCTGTCGGAGCGCGGTTTCACCCGGATGTGGAACGACCTGATCGATCATGAGCCCACAGGGCAGATCCTGACCGCGTGGATCGCCAAGGAAGAACTGCGGTCTTTGCTGGCCTGCGCCCGGGAGCGGGCATCGCGTTCGGTGATCTCGCATCGGTTGTTCCGGTTCATGTCCTGGTGCGCCGACTCCGGCATGCCCGAGCTGATCACGCTGGCCGAGACCATCGATGCCTGGTGGCCCGAGACCCTCGCGTTCATCGCCACCGGCATCACCAATGCCCGTACCGAGGGGACCAACCGGCTGATCAAGGACGCCGCCCGCGTGGCGTTCGGCTTCCGCAACCTCACCAACCAACGTCGCCGCGTACGGTTGGCCTGCACACATCAAACGATCAACCCAGCAGCATGAGGGTGAACATCCCCCTCAAAATCGAAGAGCCCCGTAACCTCACCAACCAACGCCGCCGCGTACGGTTGCACTGTACACATCACACGATCAACGCATCGGCATGAGGGTGAGTATCCCCCTCAAAATCGAAGAGCCGGATAGCCACGTTATGTGAACCTTCACAGATGGCGAGGATCAGCGTGTAGATCACCCCGGTAGTACGGCACCGCCACCTGCCGCAGATCCCTCGACTCACATCTTATGTCTGAAGAATTTCAGGATTTTCTAGACAGCAGTGCTAACCTCATAAGGTCCTCAATTTTAACCAAGTTACGACCTCCGGCTAGATAACCAATCCCACGATGGAGGTGAATCGTGAGTGTTCTAGCAATCCCTTCGTCCGACAGGGAATCTTCATCCCGCATGCAACGCTGCTTGAGAAGCGCCAGATAAATATCCCCGTGGGAGCCGGAGAAGGTGCGCCAGCTCATCTCCACGTTCGAGTCAGTGACGATTTCGCGGACCAGTGGCGGGCTTAGGTCGGCCAGGGAGAGCGCCAGGGACCATCGGCAGAGGACATTCCAGTTTTTGATCCCGGTTACTCGCTTTAGTTTGATGAGTTGGTCGCGCGCGGTCTGCGAGAGACGGATGGTGTCAAGCGACATGAGGTGCTCCTGATTGCCACCAGTAACCGTGCTCGATCGTGGTGGTAAACGTTTGGTCGTCATGGACCAAGGTGTACGTCTGGGCGATGGCAGGCTTGAGGCGGGACAGAAGGTACTCGTCGATCTCCTCATCCGTCGAGAGGAGGAGGACCTGGTCGCCGGCCTGGGGGAAATAGCGTTCGACGAGGTTCTGCCGGTGGCGGCTGTCTAGCCGCCCCAGCGGGGTGTCGATCACTGTGGGCAGACGATTACCTGCAACTCGGGCTAGGCCCCAGAGCAGGGAGACCGCGAGGAGCTGGCGTTCTCCGGCGCTCAATCGGGTAGGGTCCAACGCCTCTCCGTCAGCGCCGATCAGCGTGAGCGTGAACTTGTCCGTATCGATACGAAGGTCTTGAACCAGCCCGCTCTTCCGCATCAGGCGCGTGAAGCTATCGAGCACCGCGACCTCAAGCGCATTGATATGCCTGCGCAATAGCGCATCCCCGAACTGCTGCAGGGTCGTCCGTACGCGGTCGGCATAGGTGATGATTCGTGCCACGTGCTCCGCCTTGGCAAGCCCGGATGCCCGTTTCTTGTACGCATGCTCCCGCGAGGTAACCAGTTGTTTCCGATCGTTGTCGGCAGTTGCGTGGGCCTCCCTCGCTCTGCCGAGATCCGCCTTGAGCCCCGCGACCTGAAGACGTGCCGCCTCTAGCTGCTTGACGAGGCTCAGGATCATCTGCTCGTCGGGAACCGCAGCGAGCTGCCGCTCAACCGTGTTGAGCCGCTCACGTAGCCGCGTCACCTCATCGACCAAGGCAAGAGCGTTGCTGTGCTCCTTGTCCAAGATTTGATCGAGAGAGGCCAATTGCTGTGCGGCGGAACGAGATAGCTCCAAGAAACGTGGGGTGTCCGCCTCCGTAGCTCGCTGCAGGCGGTCGGCCACCAGATACTTCTCTGCCTCAGCGGCCGGTTCGGAGCCGACCAATCGGTTCAGGAAATCCAGGAGCTGCTGATCCCGCGTCGCGAGGGTTTCCAGCACCTGACCTGCTTGAGCCGCAGCTTCTTCGCGTTCCGCCTGCTTCTTGATCTGTTCAAGCTGTGGGCTGAGCAGTAGTAGTGGTAGCGGTCCCGCTGCGACATGGTTTGCGAGGTTGTCCTGCATGCCCTGAAGCTGATCCTCAAGGAGCTTCTTTTCTGCCTCCAGCTCCGCACGTCGCTGGTAGAGGTTGCCACCCTTTGTGGCGAAGGCATCTTCTGCGACAACTAAGGCGGCCTCCGCAACGTCCAACGATGCCTGAGCGGATGCCACGCGCTGTAGAGAATCCGCGCACGCTTGATCCGCTTCCGAGATCTGCTGCTCGATCAGCTTGATCTGTTCAAGCGCCTGCTGGTCCTCGTCAGACACCTTTTGGCGCCGCTGAAGGGCGAGGAGGTCGGTGCGGAGCTGTTCAACCGTGTTGACGCCAAGCAGCGAGTGCACTGCGGACTCGATGACGGGGGCCGCCCGCTCAGGATCGGCGAGAGATTCAATCTTCTCGCCGTCGAAAAAGAACAGCGATGCAACTTCAAGAGGGAGCAGGTCCTCGATGTAATCGGCCCAGCTCTCGCTGGCAACCGGGTCGAGTTCTCCGTTGATGAAGACATTGAGGAATTCCCGGACGCTCTTCCCACGGACCTGCCACGCCCGCACAACCCGGTAGTGACGCTGCTCACCCTCGACTGTGGTCGAGAAGCGCAGAGTGATCCGGGCGTCCTTAGGGCTCGCCTCACGGTTGATAGTGTCCCGGAGATACGCATCGTATGAACGCGTGCCGCGCCCGCTGCATCGTGCGCGAGAGCCGTATAGGGCGTGTTGAATAGCGTCAAGGAGGGTGGTCTTACCACATCCATTGAGGCCGCCGATCAGGATGATCGGCCTTCCCTCTCGGACCTCAAGGTTGATCCGCTGCTTGCCCTTGTAAGCGCCGACGTTTTCAAGCGTAATTTCATGCAGGAGCATCGGTGCTCTCTTCGTTCGAGAAGGGGAGTTCAGGGACGATCTTGCTGTCCCGCACCCGTCGAGCGTGCTCGGCGGCGTCGTCGGCGTCCTTGTAGTAGCCGCGCTGGATAGTTTTCTCTAGAGCTTCGAACAGTCCCGAGCGGCGCGTCATCGTGCGGAACTTGCGCTCCACGCTGAGAAGCTCGCGCATCGTGGTGAAGTGCAGTTCGTCACCGTCGCAGATCTCGCGCAAGAGCTCGACCTCATCCGAGGCGATCATGAGATGCTCATCGAGGGGACGGCCAGGAAAATCCTCGCCGGTCTCCTCCTTGTAGATCCGCGGCAGAGAGTCTTCGACCTCGTGCTTATCGAACACCCAAATGCGGCGGATTTCGTGCAGCTCGTCGAGCGTGATGAGCTCAATCCCGCGCACGTGGACGGGAGCGTTAGCTCGGATCCAGGTTTGAGCCTCAAGCACCCGGCGCAGCCAGTTCTCGCGAGCGGCCTGAGTGTAGGGGCCGTGGACCATGCGGTCGTTGAACAGCTGAATGTTGCCGTTCATCTTCCGGAAGTCCCGCAGGTGGCGGTCATCGGCCACATCCAACTCATCGCGGAGCTCAAGGAGCGGGAGCATCCATTCCTTCTCCTCGTCATTCTGGATCATCGCGGACATGGACTTGTCCTTGTCCACGAGGGTGCACGTCCAGCAGCCGAATCGGCTGTCTCCGCAGGAAGGGGTTGTGTTGTCCACGACCAGCGGACACTCACCGTCGCTGGAGGCGCCCTGGTACATGGTCAGCAGATCCTTGTTGGGATGTCCCCACGGGTTGGACTTTTGCATGAGGAACGTCCAGACCTCGTCGTTGCTCCAGTCTTCGACGGGGCTATAGACGAGCGAGTTGGGCAGATTGCCATTGGGCGAAAGGCGATCCCGGACCCGGCGCTTCTCGTGCCTCTCCATAACCCGGGCGCGTGCCTGACTCTCCGCCTTGCGAATACCGAGGACGAGGATGGCTTCACCATGCTGACGTACAACCCGATGGATGAAGTCGTTTGACGGACGGATCTTCAGACGCTCGGTACACCAACGGAACTTCGGTCGAGGAGCGGGATATCCCTTGCCGATGAGCCCGACCCAGAAGGTGTCTTTGACCGCCGGAGTGAGCCGGTTGGGCTGGATGGGGAGCTGTTGCTCCTCCGCGGCCTGGCGCATGGTCTCCAGCGACTGCGTCACCCACGCCGCGACAACCGGGTTCTCCACGAGAGTGTCGGTGCTGATGACGTAGACCGGCTTCATCCGTTGATCTGTCTCGAGCCCTTGAAGAGCGAGCCAGACAAGCTGGAGCACTGCGGTGGAGTCCTTCCCGCCGCTGTAGCCGATCACCCAGGGGACTTCGTCCGCGAGATAGAGCTCACGGATCTCATCGGTCAGTGTGCCGACCACCGCGGCAAGTCCGCCCTGTGCTTCGAACGGAACGACACGTCGCGTCGGGGTGTTCAGCGATACGACCGTGCGTGCTGGGGTGGTCATCGCTCTCCTCGCTGGTAGGCGTCTTCGGCGTGCTGCTCTTCAGGACTCAGCTCAAGACCGAGATGCCGACTGAGATAGTTGACTGTGAGTACGACGTTCTGATGATTTTTCGAGACGCGTCCACCGATAACGGCCCGCCCCTCCCAGACACTGCTGTTGCGCGACCAATCGATCTGGCGGAGCGGCGCCAGCCGCGGTTTCCACACCTTTGGATCAAGCGATTGATGCAGCAGTGTGTTCCCGAGACGGCCGAAGGCGTGGAGAGCGATCCCGTGGGTGTGGAGAAACTGCTTGCGGACCTCCGCTGCGGACAGCGTCTTGTTACGGACCTCCGCCCACTCTGGGATCAGCTCATCGATCGCCTCCCAGAATTCCCAGGCAATGCGCTGAACTTGATCGGCATTTAGCTCCAGGCCCCGAAGCAGTGCCGTCGTCGCGGTGTACAGTGCGCTCAAGGTGCACAGCTTGCGCGAGCGAGCGGAGAGGGTGCTGGCTTCCATCTCAACGTAGTTGCGGAAGACCGGGCACTTCAGTGCGAGCAGCTTGGTTAGCTGAGACAGCTCGTCGCGGTGGTCGTAGAGGACCCCGATGGACCTGGCCGGCCGTACTGCGTGCCGGTTGAGGTCGGCGAAGAGCTGCTGGCTTCGCTCAAGACCAGAGTCATAGAAGAAGACGACCGCGATGGTCTCGTCGCCTAGCGCCTGGTTCTCCCGCAACGCGGCCTCGATGGCTGCTCGCCGGTGTTGACCATCATTGATCAAGAAGCGGGATGCCATCGGGATGCGTAACTGGCCAACCCGCATACCTGGACCTTGGTCGGAGACGCCCTCGAAACGCATGACGCCGTCGACTGACGCAGTGAGCGCACTGAAGACGTAATCATTCGGGTTGTCGAGGATGTACCTCGTTAGGGCAGGAATTCGCCCCTTGTTCAGGACCCGCTGAGCTCGAACTTCAGGTGCAAGCTCATCTTCGTCGAAGAGAAAAATTTTGGGGATGAGGCGTAACGGACACATCGAGACGTAATACTCACGCCCCGCCTGGATCCCGCGAATCGCTGGGAAGATGTACTCGAAGCCTGCCGTGGTCGCTTCCCCAGCAGACTTAGCGACTCCCTGCGTTCCCATGCGTCACACGATAGCGTAACGTACGTGAAAGAGGAAACGTACGTACGCAAGTCTCCCTTGTAAACACACCATCAGGAGCTGTTGTGGTCGCTTACCTAGACGCCGCGGCAACCACTCGGGTTGACCCCCGGGTAGCGGAGGTTGTACTGCACTGGATGGTCGAGGAGTTCGGCAACGCCGGCAGCCGGACTCATACATGGGGCACCAGCGCCAAGAGGGCTGTCGCCCGTGCCAGGGAGTCGATCGCCCAGCACTTCGGCGCCAGGCCAGATGAGCTGATCTTCACCAGCGGTGCCACCGAGTCCAACAACATCGCGTTGCTCGGGCTTGCGCCGTACGGTGAAGATCATGGTCGGCGCCACATCATCAGCTCCGCGATTGAGCATAAGGCCGTGCTTGAGCCTCTGGAGCATCTGCAGTCACGTGGATTTGAGGTTGACCTCATTACCCCGGGGTCATCGGGACGAGTGCCGGTTGAAGCGGTGCTAGAGCGACTGCGTCCGGACACGCTTCTGGTCTCCCTCATGCACGTCAACAACGAGACCGGCGTGATCCAGCCCGTAGCCGAGCTAGCCGAACGACTCCGTGAGACACCGACGTACTTCCACGTCGACGCTGCTCAGGGTTTCGCCAAGATCCCCGCTGAACTGCAGGCCCCGGTAGATCTCATCAGCTTCAGCGGGCACAAGATCGGGGCCCCAAAAGGTATAGGCGGTCTGCTTACCCGTCGCCGAGGCAGGGCTACCGTCCCGCTAACCCCCCTGATGTATGGCGGAGGCCAGGAGCGGAAGCTCCGCCCTGGCACCCTGCCTGTTCCGCTTGTAGCCGGGCTTGCCAAGGCGCTCGAGGTCTTCGAGGCTGACCGTGTGAAGTGGCTCGCAGAGGCCGAAGACTTCCGCGCCCGACTCCTGGCCGCGCTCGGCAGGACCAAGTACCGCCTCAATGGGGATCAGGACCACGTCGTCCCGTACATCGTCAGTCTCTCCTTTGAGGGAGTAGATGCCGAGGCGCTGATTTTGCAGTTGCAGGACTATGCTGCGGTCGCTACAGGGTCGGCGTGTACCAGCGCCTCCTATACGCCTAGCCATGTCCTGGCGGCAATGGGGTTGCCCGAGGAGGAGGCTGGCAACGGTCTACGTCTCTCGTGGTTCCCAAACCAAGCCCAAGAACTGGATCTCGATGGGTTCGTGAACGTGGTCGCTGAATTCCAGGCCAACGCGATGATCTAACGGCGCCGAATCAGACGGTGTCCCCGGAGCGTCCTGCCGCATCGGACAAGCTCGGCTTCCCAACCCTCTTCCGTCCCGATGAGGTGAGGGTTCGCATACAGCCCAGCCCGGAGTTCGCTCTCGGTCAGCCGACGATACTTGGGCACATCAGGGTCGTCTGAGTGTAAGAACTCGTGCTTGCGGTGGAGCAACGGCCGGTTCGTGGACTCCTCGTACGACAGGTGCGAGGTTTTCAGCGTGGTGAGATCCACCAGGTAGGAGGACCGTAGCCGGGGGTGGGGGTCGGCATCGAACTCCGGATAGTCCAGCCAGCTGACCCCACGCCCCTGGTGTCGGAGCTTGGCGATCGTCCACTCCAGGGGGCGCCCCGCCGCGACTGAGGCACAATGTTCGTAGAGCCTGAGCACCACCGGCATCGCGTCGATCGCTCGCCTGTGCACGTAAAGCGCGGTTGGAGTCACCTTACCGACCTTGGATCCGTTCATGGCTCCCCGGACGTACGCGTCGTCGCGAAGCTTGAGCAGCAATCGATCGGACCGTCGGCACGCCTCCTTGTAGGAGCTGAAGAACGCCCGCACATCTAATTGGACAGAGAGGGGAAGGCAGCCGAACGGCCCGCGCCCGTTGAAGAGCTCTACGCCTAGGAAGAGCAGTGTTGTCAGCGTGGAGCGCTTGGCTCCCTCGGCGACCTTTTCTGGGTCGGCGGAGCTTCTGACGAGGCGCTGCAGCTCCGAGGCACTCAGGTGCGCCAGGAGCTCGGCCATCTGCGTGGGCATTTCTTCCACTCGGGGAATCCTGCCACGCTGCTCGGTGTGGTCGACTACCGCCGCAATCGCGGACGCAGCGTCGTCGGAGACGAGCCAGGTGGTGTCCGGCGCGATCCGCCGGGCCAGATAACTGAGACGTGCCTCGTCCCGTTTGAAGGCGTACACGATGCCCGGCGCCGCCGAGACACAGCGCACTCCCGTGGCCTCTTCCACATAGCTGCGCAGTTCATTAGCGCCGAACAGGTGTTGGAACGTTCGGCGGCTCGTCAGCACCCCGTCGCCGAACTCGTCACCCTTGACTTTGGCCTTTTCCCACGTCAGCCGGGCGGACACGACAAGCGCCTTGCCCGCCAGTTCCCAGGCCCGCATTAGAGTACGGCGGCGCTCCCCGGGGTCCTCAATGATGTTGAGAACGTATGTGAGGAGCACGACGTCCGCCGGGCCAAGGTTGCCGTCGGGGTTGAAGTGCGGGTCCCACCCTGACGCCTCGATCTCCATCTGTCTGAGTGCATGGACATCATCGCCACGCCCGCACCCATAGTCGAGGACCGAGCGCTCAGGAGTGATCTGCTGGTCGACGACAGCCTGGCGAGCGGGCGTGGAAAGCCCGGTCCTGCTGATCGCGGTGAGGCGACGCTCGGTCTCCCAGGCGCCGCCCGTCTTCTGCGCGAGGGTCACTCCCCCATCATGAAGTCGTGAAGTCCGGCGGGCTGAAGAACTGGTCGAGAACCAAGGGAAGGTCCGATTCCTTTCGGGTACGGCCGGCCTGACGAACCATCTCAAGCAGGATGTCCATGACCCGGGACTTGCTGGCGTTGATCTCCCCCTGAATGTGGTTGAGCCCGCCGTTGGCGTACCCCTCGAAGATCGTCACTCGCTCGCCGAGCCGCTCCTCGCTGAGGATGCTGGGATCTCCTGGGTGCCTGAGGACGCCGAGGGAGTCGATGAAAGCTTCGGCGGTGGCGTACCGCCGGAAGACCTCGTATCGGATGGGCTCCCCCGCCTCGGTGAACTCCTCCCACCTGTCGTTGGCGAAGCCCACCGAGGCGGCGAACAACATCGTCGTGGCCATACTGGGGAACGGGCCGTCACCATCCTTCATCAGCTGCTGGATCAGCTTCTCATGCGCCTTCGGGCGCCGGACCCGCTGTTCGCTGAGAGTGGTCGTCATGCCGTCACCTCAGTGATCTCCGCGCCGTCGAAGGACGAGCCCACCACCTGGTACGGGTAATCTCTTCCGTCCACGCTGATCTTCTCTGTGACGTCCACGAGGTCGCTCTTGGTGGTGTGGGTAGTAATGATGTACTGCTTGCCGATCCGCTGCGCGAGCGCCTCTTCGGCGACCCCGTCGGCCTGCGCCTTGCTGGAAAGCACGACCACCTGGGAGGTCATCTCGGGGAGAAACTTAGCGATCTGACGCCGGTAGTCATCATCGAGGTTGCCGAAGACCGCGTCCATTACTACTGGGTACTCCCCGCCGACACCGCCGAAGAATGGGTTCGTGTTCGTAGCGGCATCGCGGCACTCTTGAGCGATCGCCCCGACGAAGGAGAGCGAGAGCAGCATGTTCTCGCCGGTCGACTTGGGGGCGGGCATGGTCTCGCCGCCTACCCGCTCCCAGTACTCCAGCTGGAAGTCACCGGTCAGCTCGGGCTCATAGTTCTTCAGGGACGCCTGCTTGAAAAGGTCCCGGATCCGGGTGTCCAGTCGGCGGCGGATACTGTCCGAGAGCAGTTCGAGGATCTGCCTCAGAGCGTTCTCCGTATCGCGGATCACGGTGATGCGACGCTGGATGCGCTGGTTGTTCTCGTCCTTGACCTGGAGCTTGTCGACCTGCTCTTCCTTCTGCTTCTTCTGGGCGGCGAGGAGCTCCAGGTGCTCATCGATGCCGCCGAGCCGGCGACTGGTCTCGCTCAGCCTGTCGATCAACTTCCCGCGGTTGACCTCAATCGCGTTGATGTCCTCCTGAGGTAGCTTCTTGAGCTCGATAGAGACCTCGTTAAGCTGCTCCACCAGGCTGCGTTCCTTGTCGGACGCCTCCCCGATCAGACGGTCGGCGTCAAACAGCCGCTCGAGCACCGTGGACCGGCGTTCCTCGAGGGTGGCTACGTTTCCACGAAGCTGGTTCCACGCGGCTTCGACCTCCGCCAGTCCCGCCCTGGCACGCCAGGTCTCCAGCGCGGCACGCTCCAAGGAGCCCTTTGGAAGGTGCGTCCCGCAGATACAGGCACCCTCCGTGAGGAGGTCCTCGATGAAGGTGCGCTTCAGTGGCGCCGGCAGCTGCCCCTTTTCCCGGAGCGCGTCACATGCTGCGATGATCTGTTGGGGCAGTTCGGGCAGGAACGCTAGGTAGCCCGATCCCGCGAGAACACGAGCTCGGTCGTCCTCGAGTTTCCGAAGCGAGGCATGGACGCTCTCCCGCTCTTGCTCGAGCCGCTCGCGCTCCTGCTGTAATTGCTTCGCACCGTCGAGCGTTTTGAGACGGGCGGAGAGCAGGTCAATCTCGTCCTTCAGATGCTGGACCTCGGTCCTGAGGGACTCCTTCTCCTGCTTCTTCTCCTCGGTCTCCTTGAGGATCGCGTCGATCTCGCCGGTGAGGCGCCCGGCCTGCTCGCCGTCCGCGCCCTTGGACTTCAACTGGTGCCGCAGCTTGTTGGCCGCCAGCGGAAGGTGCTTCAGCGCGCGCTCCAACTGCTCCAGGCCGAGGAGCGTCTTGATGGCGTGCTGGATCTCCGCGTAGGCCTCCTTGCGGACTAGCTGCTCAATACGCTCACCGTTCACAAAGAAGAACCGGCTCAGCCGCTCGGGGAGGATCTTGTCGATGTGTCCCTGGGCGCTCCTCAGCTCCCTGGTGAAACCTTTGTCATCTCGCTCACGCAGGGTGAGCTGCGGCTTGGGGAGCTTCTGATCGGGCCCCTGCTTCTCGGCCATGAGGTGACGACGGGCGGTATACACGCGACCCTCGTGCTCGAACTCGGCCTCCACTGACATCTCGATCTGGCTGCCGACAGGCGCGTCCTGCCAGACTCGATTGTTGATCAGCCGCTCCTGCTGCTCGACGTCAGAGCTGAGCTTGCCGTAGAGCGCCCAGGTGAAGGCGTTGAGGAGGGTCGTCTTACCACCGCCATTGGTCCCGTAGACGAGCGTGACGTTGTGCCCAGACTCCTGCGCGAATGAGAGACGGTGTCTCCCGCCGTACGGTCGGAAGTTCTCGAGTTCGATGGACAGGAGCTTCACTTAACGATGCCCTCGACCTTCCGGATAATCTGGTCACTCACGGTGCGAGCTGCGGCCGTGTCCTTGAGGTGGAGGCTTTCCTTCTCCAAGGTCAGGACGTCCACGACGAGACGTTTCGCCTCATTGCTCAGCTCTGCGTAGATACGACCCACGATTTCGCGTTCGTCCTGGTCGCTCACTCTTCGTTCTCCACCCTTCACACGTCGAGGAGCTGGTAATAGTCGCGCAGATCCCTCAATTGTGCTAGAGCCTCGCCGTGATTATCCGCGTATCCGGCAAATTCTACGCATCGAGCGAGCTCCCTACGGAAGAGCGCACGCTCGGTCTCGAACAGCGCCGGGTCTTGTGGAGGTGCGACCACGAAGTCGATGACCTCCGCGGTCGTCTTGCCAGGCGCCCGTCTGAGGATCCTGCCGCGACGCTGGATAAACTGCCTCGGATTCATGCTGCTGGCCAGCATGTAAGCGACGCGGGCATCCGGTAGGTCAACCCCTTCATCGAGGCACTTCATAGAGACCAAGACCTGCAGGTCGCGTCCTGTCGCGAACGCACGCAGCAGACCCTGGCGTTCCCGCTTATCCTCACGAGAGGTGAATGGGTGTGCCTTGAGCCCCATCTGGTGGCCGACTAGCTCCATGACCTGCTCGACCTGCCGAGGGCCTGTGCCACCTTCGGGGAGAGGCACCCCGCCCTCAGCACAGTAAATGAGCTGGAACCAGCTCTCTCGGTGCCGCTCCAATGCCTCCTTGAGCGCCGGCAGCTTCGCGCGGGCGTGACCCAGGACCTTGGCCCTCTTACTCAACAGCAACCCGAGCGGCGAAGAGTCATCATCAGCCACGGATTCCGGGTCTCGCGATCGGATTAAGGCTCCGATCTTGATGGTGAGCTCGGTGTATTGCTCGACCTCGTCCTCGGCAAGAGGGACGAGGATCGGGTAGTAGCGGTACCTCGTCAGTGCGCCGAGGTCGATGGCCTCCTTCAAACCCAGCTCGATGAGGGTGTCCCCGAAGTAGTCTTTCAACGCGTCCGTTCCCAGTGGGTCAAACCAGCGCTCGGGCGTTGCCGAGAGAGCGAGTCGGAACTGAGCGTGCTCGGGGAGCAAGGAGCGCAGGTGCTCAGCCCCCAGATGGTGTGCTTCATCGGCGACCACGAGCAGCGGCAGGTCGATGCCGCTCAGAACTCTCTGGAAGGCTGCCCCCTGGAAGGTCTTGTTCGTGACCACCAGCGTGACGCTGCCCCGCCCCTTCGCGCGGAGTGCAGCGAGAGCATTGCGTAGGGCCGGCTCCCATGACTTGGCGGCATCGCGGCACTTGATCGGCGCAATACCGAAGTTCCGGAGCTCTACGGACCACTGCTCAGCGAGGTCAAGCAGGGGGACGACGATTACGGTTACAAGAGAACCGTTGCGAGCATGGAGCTGTCGGCCGATCTGGTCGAGGGCCGCCAGCGCGGTGATTGTCTTTCCAGTGCCGGTCGCCATCTGGCACATGCCGCGGCCGTTGGCACCGAGCCACTTGGCGATGGCAGTCTTCTGGTAGTCCCGCAGTTCGATGCCGCGCGGTAGCCGAGCCCAGCCAAGAGTGGTCAGGTCCTCCGAAACCACGAGCGGACGGGGCTCGCAACCGCTGTCTTCCGGCGGAGTTGTGAGTGCCCGTTCACCGAGGGCGACGAAGCGCTCGCGAGCCACAGCCGGGAAGTCCAGTACCTCGAGCCGAGGTGTGCGTCCAGCCCAAAGCTCGTCGAAGTCCGTACGAAGCCTGCCAACTCGGCTCCTGTCGCTCTCAAGCCACGACTTGAACACCTGGATGGATTCGAAGTTGTCAAGGAAGGCGGATCCGGTCTCGTTCATGGAGCCGGTAAAGGCCAGTTCGTCGCCGTACCGGTCGGAGATCAGGCCGATCTTTTCGTGGTAAAGCGCGAGCCCCTCGCGCCCGTGGACGATGGCGATCTTAATGTCCAGGGTGCCCTGCGCGACAAGCTGACCCAGCAGTCCTAGCCCGGTGAGCTCCCGCGCCGGACGGTCCGTGTCGGGGTCCAGCTCGCGGATGACCGCTTTGGTGATCACTTCACGGTAGGCATACCCGGACCGGATTTCCTCGATATCACCTTCGGTGAGGTGGGGGCTTGCGATCAGTCGCATTCGCCCCTCATTGCCCTGAAAGCTTTCCAGCCCGCGGGCGACGAGAGCCAGCGCCTTGCTGCTGAAGTAGCCAACGGCTCGGTCGTACCGGTTCGCGTGTGAGAGGCAAGGGACGTAAAACTCACTCACGATGTTGCTGCGGTTGCTGCGATAGTTGTCCTCGATTTCGAGGCTTCGCAGCATGTCTGCCATCACCGACCGCCCAGGGCTGCGAAGAAGTCACTCAGGTCGGGAACGGCGTCCTCCGGTCGTGTCGCATCACGCACGGTGTACGCCTCCACTACTTCGGCTAGCTCGAGGTCGCCCCGGGAGCGCAATGTCGTGACTAGCGCCTGCCACGAGGTCTCTTCAGGGAGCACGAGTGCGCTGGCAACGGCCATGCGAAGGTCCTCTCCGGTCAGGCCGCGGGGGACGCCGGTGCAGATGGCGACCTCGTCATCCTCGCCCTTATTCCATCCCCGGACCAACCGGGTCCGGACCGCCCCCTGCTCTGTCGGCGCTAGCCAGAGGACGTCACCCTCCTTCGCGTCGAGCCGTACGGCGAGCGGACGGAGGCTGCCAAGTTGCGGCTGCACCGCTGTCCAGGAGACCCGGATGTCCTGACCAAGAGCAGGAAAGATGCGTTCTGTTCCCTTGGCGACTTGGAAGAGGGTCATGACACCCACGGGTGCGGTCAGTCCCGACCCGCGAAGCAGTTCCCTTCCCACGTCGACGCGGAACCACCACTGCGCCTTGTGGAAGAAGCAGCGTCGGGTCTGCGCGGGTGTTGCCATCACACGCCGCGCACGCTCAGGTCCTGCATCTCCTTGGCCTGCGAGGCTGATCCATCCGTCCCTGCGGGTGAACTCCTTCTGGGCCGCGTATGCCCGGACACTGAGCGGAGAGACCCCGAATTGCTCCACGAGCTCGTCCACGATGGCGGAGAGCAGGGCGCGCCCGCCGCCCCGCTCGATCCGCTGCATGATCTCCTCGCGGATGCCCTCATAGGTTTCGAGCTGCCATTCCGGCAGGCCGAAGGCGTTTGGCCCGACCCGCGTGATCCTCTCGTCGTCTAAGAGCCGATTCCGGAGCGAGCGGATGGCGTCGAGCCCGAGAAGTGCGGCGATCTCTTCCGTTTGTAGTGGATGCCCTGCTTGACGCAGAACCGCTATCGCCAGTTCTGGTTGGGAGGCCGTCTTTCGTGCAACCAGACCTCCGACGCTGCGCAAGCCACAGGACTCCAACCACTCGGCCCACTGTTGATCGTCCAGCGAGGTTTGATCTCGGAAGGCGTCGAGACCAGACTCTGCAACAGCGCGAACTGTCTCGTCCCGCAGATCCGGCAGCGGCCGTGTTGCCAGCCACTCTTTCTCCACGTAGAGCCTGGGAAGCAGCACTCCGAGAAGGCTGCCGAGACTCGTCCCCAAGGAATGAATCTCCTCCACGAGCTGTGGGACTCGTTGCATCAGAGCGGCCAAGCTGATCAACGTGGGGGCGGTGGACTTCACCTCTGCCTCGAGTATCTCTAGGCGCCATCGCACTGCTGTGCCCTGCCGCCAGGTTTCGAAGTCCTCGACGAGTCTCTTCTCGACCTGCCGGATCCGCTCCCGGCTAACCCCGAACTCTTTCCCTAGGTCGTCAAGAGTCTGGTCGCGGCAGATCACCCGATGCATCAGCGTCGCCTGCTGACGCTCGTCGAGCTGTAAGACCCATAGCTCGAGCAGATCCACGAGCGTCATATCAGGGTCGACTCCAGCTTCGTCGAGGACGCCGCCATCTGTGGCGCCGTCATCGTCTAAGGCTGTGACAATGAGGGCTTGCAAGATGTCTTCGACCACGTCTCCGCCACTTCCCTGTAGATCCCAAAGATTCTGCACGGACAGCGGTGCAAGATGGGAGACAGTAGCAAGGCCGCTCCCGCTCAGCACACCCACGGAGCGAATCAACTCGCATCGCGGCCGAATGTCACGACGATCCGGACCCTCTACACCCAGGAGACTGCCCAGAGGTGCCAGGATCTCGCTTGCCGCGAGTTGTTTCGCTCGCCGGTTCACTAAAAGGTGCCGGGCCTCGGGAGTCGGCGACTCGCTAAGTTCCGTGATTAACGCGGTGTGGAGGGGATCCGCGCACTTCAAATCCCGCAAACTCGCGTCGGTTGCGGTCAGAAGGAGAGCGGTGAGGATGTCTGTGACGCTCCGCGGACCGCAGTTCCTAAGCTCCCGGAGCTCCGGTACGGAGACCTTCAGCACCGATGAGAGCTTGGAGAAGCCAGCGACCCGCAGGATGTTACGTGCTCGGACTGTGGCGCATCGACGGCTGACGTCAAGAGACGGAAGGAGATCGACTTCCAAGAGGGCGCCGATTGGATCGCCGGTCTCCACCTGGGCCAGACGCAGAGCCCAGGTAGCAGCTCGTGCGGCGCGCGCGTCCTGCTCGGAGGTTGCCCGGAGCTCCTCCAAGACACCACCGAAGACCACCTATGCCTCCTTCTTGGGCCTCATTGACGTCCCATGTCTATCAGGACTTGGCGACAAATCTCAGGGGTCGCTCTCGATCCTGCTAGGGATAACCGCCCAAAGATCGAACCCTCGACGCCGCCCTCCGCTTCGCACCCCGAGAGGAGATCTACATTTATGAATCGAATTGCAGATAAAGTTCATTTATCGGGGCATAATCCCCAAGACATTCCATTGTGATCATGCTGCTCAGGTTGGGTGCAGGAGGCGGGAGGTCCAGAGAAGTTGGGGGTTACTGAGGTTGAACTCGTGGTGTCATAGGCCCTGAAGTGCCTTGATTACCCGGGTACACCGGCATCATGAGGTACACACAAGGCGGAGGACTGTCCGCCGAGCGAAGAGCGTTTCGCGAACGACTGCGGCTGCAGGCGGCCGAGAGGTTCGCCCGCGATGAATCGAGCACGGTCATCGCCCGGGACCTGCGGATCAGCCTCCGGTCCGTTCAGCGCTGGCGCAGGGGTGGGAGCGGCGCGCTGCGCTCCCACGGACCGGCCTCGCTGCCCCGGCTCGGCGAACAACAGCTCACCGCGCTGGAGCAGGAACTCCTCAAGGGCCCCATCTGGCACGGCTGGCCCGATCAGCGCTGGACCCTGTCGCGGATCGCGACCGTGATCGGCCGGCGCTTCCACCTGATCTACACCCTCCAAGGGGTGCGCAAGCTGCTGATCCGCAACGGCTACACCTGCCAGGTCCCGGCCCGGCGCGCCCTGGAACGCGACCAGGCGGCGGTGACCGGCTGGGTGAAGGAGACCTGGCCAAACGTGGGAAAACCGCGGCGGCGCTCGGCGCCTGGATCGTCTTCGAAGACGAGACCGGCCTGTCGATGACGCCGCCCATCGCACGCACCTGGAGCCCGCGCGGCCAGACCCCGGTCATCACCGTGCGCGGCCGCTCCCGGCGCAGGATCTCGATCGCAGCGCTGGCCTGCTACAAACCCGGGCACCGCTCCCGGCTGATCTACCGGTCCCGGCCGGAGGCCCGCCCCGACGGGCGTAAGTCTTTTGCCTGGAGTGACTACCGGGACCTGCTGATCGCCGCGCACCGCCAACTCGGCGGTCCGATCGTGCTCGTCTGGGACAATCTCAACACCCATCTGACCGCCGGGATGCGCGCCTTCATCGCCGCCCAGGACTGGCTGACCGTTGTGCAGCTGCCCACCTACGCCCCCGACCTGAATCCGGTGGAGAGCATCTGGTCACTGCTACGGCGCTGCTTCCTGTCCAACGTCGCCTTCACCGGCCCAGACCATCTGATCCGCACCGTCCGGCACGGGCTGCGCACCATTCAGTACCGCGGCGACCTCATCGACGGTTGCCTCGCGGGAACCGGCCTGTCCCTTACACCGGCATAACCACACACGACATCACGAGTTAAACCTCAGTAGGTGAGCTCATACGGCTGACCTCTGGCCCGCCCACAGTGATGACGCTAAGGTACTTGTCTGCGGAGGGCCTCCTGTGCTGCAGGTAAACCTCAGCGACGCCAAACCTGTCTACGGCAGACTTGGTCGCATGTCGTCCTCAAGAATCCCCTCCGTCGGCGACTCCATTCGCACCCACCGGGTACGGGCCGAGGTATCCCTGAGGCAGCTAGCTGAGCGCGCCGGGATCTCCAATCCCTACCTCAGCCAGGTCGAACGCGGTTTGCGGACGCCGAGTAGGGAGATCATCGACAAGATCGCCAAAGCGTTGGGCACCACGGCGCAGATGCTTCTGGTGGAGACCGAAGTCGGGGAGAACCGTTCGGTATCCGGAGTCATGGCTGCACTGCAGGCCGACGAGATCCTGGACGCCCGCCAGCGACGGATCTTGATCGAACTATACGAGTCGTTTTGTCGTGTGAACCAGACCCTTGCACATGGTGTTCCCGGGGAAGGTACGGCGGTGCTGACCGCGAGCGACTGGGTAGGCGATACCTTGTTCGACCTGGCCGATGTGGGCAAGGGCAAGGGCGCTGAAGCTGATCAAGTCGAGGTGCCCTCCGCTACAGCTGCTATGGACGAAAGTGCCGAACCGCACCTACGGGATTTCCTCGAGGCGCTGATGCCAGGATTGCCGTGGTCACCGTAAGAGCGTAATAAACGCATCGCTCGCCGCAGGAGGCCTCATCTGGCACCTGGGGTGCCCGGGGTTTCCCTCTTTGGCAGGGCGGGAGGCCACTGACGAGGCGCCCGCCCTTCCCTACGGATCAGAAGGTTAGGGTTCGAGTCCTCTCGGCCGCGCCAGGCGAAAGTCCAGGTCATCAGCCGGTGAGCTGGGCTTTTTCGTGCTCTGGATCAGCTGTTGGTGTCCGGCTGTCGTCGGCTGTCTCCGGTTGATCGTGCCGAATACGTGCCGAAGGTTCAGCCCAGAGCTTCGCTGATCCGGCGCATGGAGACCTCATCCTGGCCCACGAGGCACTTGGCGTAGGTGCGCAAGAGCACTTCCACGCTGTTGCCTGCCCACTCGGCCACCTGCTTCGGCGAGATGCCAGCGTTGAGCCAGGTGGATAGGCACGCATGACGGAGGTCGTAGACGCGCTTCGCCAGCGGCGAGCCGTACTCCTCCGGACTGAGGGCGGCGCGGCAGGCCTTGTCCCAGATCCGCTGAATGGTGCTGGTGGCGAGCACGCCACCGTGAGCGCCGTAGAAGACCCGCCCGTCCGGACCGGCGCCGAAGGTCTTGAGGTGCTCGCGGAGGATGGTGACGAGTTCGGAGGCGCACGGCTTCTTGGCTCTCGCTCTGTCGGCGTTCCGCCCACCTGTGCTTGTCCCTCACCAGTTCTCCGGTCACCGAGCAGGGCAAAAGGAGCGCACCGCGGCAAGAAGAACCGGGGCGGGCAGGAGAGGAGACGGGGCGGTCAGTTCTCCGGGTCAGGGAGCAGGACGGAGAGGAGGGAGGTGTCGGGGGGCAGGCGTAGTAGTTGGTAGAGCATGCCGCCCACTCCCGGCATCAGACCTGGGCTGAAGGCGTCACGTGAAAGGCCACTCACCGGGCCGTGCTCGTCCATGCTGCCGATCATGTACGCGGCGAGGTACTCCGGAGTCAGCTCTTCGGGCCCGACACCCACATCGATCGCGTGGCGCACGATTTCCCAGTTGCCGAGGTCTCCGTGGCAGAGCGTGTGGTTCCAGCCGATGCCCCTCGACCAGGACGCCGCGGCGGCCCGGCGCAGCACGTCCGCCCAGCGCGGGCCACCTTCGCGGGCCAGCCGGTCGGCCGCGACGAGGCCGATGCCGGCGGCTCCGTGGCACCATGCGCTGGAGGTCACGCGAAGGTCATCCACTTCGCGCAGGTCACGCCAGCCCTTCTCCGCCGGGTCGTACAGTGACTCCTCGTACAGAAAGGCCCTGTCTGCCAGGGCGCGGAAGTCCGCAGCGCCGGCCGTGGCGCTGTCGGCGAGCCGGGCCAGCGCCCAGGCGATCCCGGTGGCGCCGTGTGAGACCCCGCCTAACCCTTGTGGGAACGCGGTGCTGGGCCAGCGTGCTCCCCGGTCGTCGATGTGGGCCAGTGAGAGCAGGCGCTCCCCGATGCGGTCGGCCTGCGTGGACCACTGCTGGTCACCGGTCTGTTCCGACAGGCGGAGCAACGGCACGATGGCGCCTGCCATGCCGGTGAGCAGGTCGTACACCCCGTCGGCGGCCACCGCCTCGGGCAGTTGCCCCGCCAGGGCGCCGGCCCGGGCGACCGCCTCCTCCGAGCCGACGGTGCCCAGCCTGCGCAGCAGCAGCCAGCTCCAGATTTGCGAGCCGATGCCGACATAGCCGCCTGGGGTGGCGGGGCGGCGCCGCGGCCCGGTGCGGCGTGCCTCCGCGTCGCGCTCCTCGGCCAGCCTGATCGTATGGAGGAGATCGACGAGCAGCCCGTCCAGCCCCGGCACCTCGTCGGCCCTGCCCTGCCCGGTCTCACTCACGTAGGCGGCCAGAGTGATGGCGACCCCGTACGCCCCGCCGTACACGTCGGGAGACAGCGACTGTACGAACCAGCCGTCGGAGGTGAGCACCGGCGCGGTCCAGGTGACGGTGCCGTCGTCGCCCCGGACCGCCGTGTCAAGCATGCTGCGGGCGATCCCGGCCGCGATCCGACGCCGGCGCCGCTCGAGGTCCTGGTGCCGGATGGGAGGCACGGTCATACGCTTGTTGGCAGGCATCCACCCTTCATTGAGGTAGGCGCTGACCAGAGCGGACCGGATCACCTCGCGGTCCAGGGCCGCGTCGCGGTCGCGCCAGCGCCGCAGCGCGTCCGCGATGAGGTCCTGCTCGTCTCCGTAAGAGGTTCCGCCAGGGCCGTCCAGACGGCCGCGAGCAGGGGTCGTGGCGAAGAAGGGGATGTCGCCGACCAGCAACTCGGCCACCTCGGCGTCGATCACCTCGGGGTCCGATGGCGCGCCGGGCAGGTTCTCGGCATGCTGGGCCAGCAACCCCGCCGCCTTGCCCATCGCGGTCGGCTCGTCGTGCAGTGAGGCCGGGTGCCACAACATGCGGGCCAGCTCGGCGTACGCCTCGGTGGCGCGGAGCACGACCCGGATCGGACGGTCGGCGAAGTCCGTGAGCAGCCCGGCGAGCTCATCCCGCCGATCCAGCATGTCGAGGTGCTCGACCAGCTCGGTGAATCCGGACAGCACCAGGTCCCAGTAGTGGACGAGGATCGGATCGGGGCTCGGGTGGTTGCTCACCGCTCCCAGCTCGACCCGTTCCATCCCCAATCTCGCCATGTCCGTGCCCGCGTCGACGACGACCGGCACCTGCGTGTACGGCTGCTGGCCAGGCAGGCCTCCGACGGCGGACATGTCGACGCCGCGCCAGGCGAGCGAGACGCCGCGTCCGGGAAGGAGTCCGGTGCGCAGCACCGATCCGCTGAGCAGGTCGGTCGCCTGGTCGACGGCGTCGCCGTATCCGGACGGTTTGGCCGGGACGTGCGGGGTGAACAGCGTCTCGCAGTCGACGACGACGGGCGCGGGACCGGCCGCGATGAGGTTCTCCATGTGCAGGTCGCTGCCGCCGATCAGCCGCATCAGCGCCAGCCAGTGCCCGGCACCGCGGTAGAAGGACCGCAGCTCCGTCTCGTCGGCGCAGTAGCGGTGCTGGATGTGCTCCGCCCAGCCGTACCCCTGGCGAATCAGCACGTCGGGTACGCGGATGCGGCTGCCGGCGGGCAGCTGGGGTGTCAGGCGGTCGATCAGCCGCGCCAGCGCCTCGTCCACGGCGAGGGACCGGGGCTTGTAGACCACCTTGCCTTGCGAGCCGTGCAGGACGGCGACGCTGTGCCCTCCGCGATGGCTGTCTCCCGCCCCGAAGTCGACTCCGGCCAGCTCGCCTCGGAGACCGCCGGGCAGTGCGGTGAGCGCCGCGCGGTCGGCGGCGAACCTGCGGGCCAGTTCCACGGCCGCGGCGCACCTGTTGTCGATGATCGTGCCGAGCCTGGACAGCATCGTGGGGTAGTGCCCGGTCAGGGACAGCCAGAACTCGGGCGTCGCGGCCGTCGCCTTCCACTCCTGCCACCGCAGCTGCGGCGTCTCGGCGGTCAGTCTTCCGGTGATCCTGGCGGCGTTGAGTTCCAGCAGCAGGACCCTGTTGACCTTGAGGCGGACGGTCTCCTCCAGCGCTTCGGCGGTTCTCTGGCATATCAGCCGGGCCTCCGCCTCCGTGAGGCCGGGGATCGATCCCAGCGTGGCGGACAGCCCGGCCAGCGCCGGTGCGGTCAAAAAGTCCAGCGACGGGTCGAAGTCCCCGGCCATTCGGATCATCCTTCCTTGATCAGCAGCAGAAGCGGCTGCAGGTGCACGAGCTCGCCAGCCGGGTGTCCAGGGCCGTCAGCGTGATCTCCGATTCGGCGTAGTCACCGATGAACAGCGGACCGGCCGGGTTGTCCCAGCCCTCGACGTCGGCTCCGCTGCGCCACGCGGAGACGATTTCCTCAGAGCGTTCCAGGGTGACAGGCATTCTTACTCCCTCCATGACCAGGCGTCCCGATCAGCGTTAGTCAGCTGATCGAAAAAATCAATACATAGCGGGCGAAATGTAGACTTGTCGGTATTCAGCAGAAATGGCGAAAGCTGCCGTTGACTGTGACGGAGCTTGCCCAGACGCCGACGGGATGTCCGGAACGCGTGAGCGAGACCGGCCACCCCTCCACACCACCGGCCCACGCCCATCAAGGGGACGACAGCGCACGTCAGGGGTTTCGTCCCGCAACGGGCCATGACCACCACCTCGGCGACGGCGCTCATGTGCGGGACGACCCAGCGAACCGCTTTCATACGGAAGGGGAGGCCGCGAGAAGGTTTCCGCTGTTCGGGAGCGCGGCAGACGGCGTCGAACAGCCCCGACCACGGGCCGTCCGGCGACATTTCCCACCAATGAGCATTTTCCATCGTGATCGTGCTGGTCACGGTGATGGGGTTAGGGCCAAAGGTGCGGTGAGATAAGGCTCCCGGTAAGACAGCAGTCGACCAAGATTCGATGTCAAGTACCGGGTTTGATGGAGGCTGTGATCACCCGCTCGCCGTTGAGACGGGTGGGATTGTGTGTTGATGTTTGGACTCGTACTCCACAGGTGGGATGAGACCCAGCTCGCCGTGGAGCCTGCGGTGGTTGTACCAGTCGATGTACTCCGCGATGGCGATCTCCACCTCGTCGATTCCGCGCCAAGGGCCCTTGTTGCGAATGAGTTCGGCCTTGAACACCGAGTTGAACGCCTCGGCCAGGGCGTTGTCATAGGAGTCACTCCTGGATCCGACCGAGGCGACGGCGCCGGCCTCGGCCAGGCGCTGGGTGTAGCGCACGGCCACGTACTGCCCGCCGCGGTCGGAGCGGTGAATCAGGCCGCTGGTGTCCTGCCCGGCCCGCCGGCGGGTCCACAACCCCATCTTCAAAGCGTCCAGGGCCAGGTCGGTGCGCAGGTGCGTGGCCAGCTGCCAGCCGACCACGCGGCGGGAGAACACATCGATCACGAAGGCGGCGTACACCCAGCCGGCGAAGGTGCGGACATAGGTGATGTCGGCCACCCACAGGTGGTTGGGCGCAGCTGCGGTGAAGGCTCGCCGCACCAGGTCCGGGCGCATCTCGGCGGCTTTGACCGGTCGGGTCGTGCGCGGGGTGGTGCTGTGGGAGAGCCCTTTCAGACCGGCGGCCTTCATCAGGCGCGCGACCGTGCACCGGGCGACCGGGCGCCCTGCCATGCCACCCTCACGGGCCAGGGCCGCGTGGACCTTCCGGATCCCGTACACCCCGTAGTTCTGCTTGTGCACCTGCTTGATCTGCGCGGTGACTTGTTCGTCGCGGACCGCACGCGCCGACGGCGGGCGGGTGCGGGCGGCGTAGTGGGTACTCGGAGCGATCTTGACGTCGGCCTCGGTGAGGACGGCGCAGATCGGCTCGACTCCGAAAGTGTGCTTGTGCTGGTCGATGTAGGCGACGATCAGCGCGAGGGGCGGTCCAGCTCCGCCGCGAAGAAAGCCGACGCGCTCTTGAGGATCGCATTCGCCCGGCGCAGTTCCCGGTTTTCCCGCTCAAGCTGCGCGATCCGCTCGGCATCGCCACTGGTGGTTCCCGGCCGATGTCCGGCATCGACCTCGGCACGCTTGACCCAGGTCCGCAACGCTTCAGGGTGGATCCCGAGCTGATCGGCGATCCGCGTGATCGCACCGGTGGCGGTCTCGGGATCCCGGCGGGCTTCCACCGCCATCCGGGTGGCGCGCTCACGCAGTTCGTCGGGGTACTTCTTCGGTGCGGGCATTGCTCCTTGTCCTCCCAGACTTGATGGTCTCCATCAAACCCGGGACGAGACAGGTTGGTGATACTCAGCGGATCACGGAGTATGCCAAGAAGGGCTTCGCCATCGAACAGCCATATCCGGATGAGGTTCGGGCGGCCTTCGAGCGCTTGGCGGACGCCGGGTACACGAGTCGCCTGATCTAATCCTCCGCGCCTGGTTGAGGCAGTGAACGCGAAGGGGCCGACCCCATCCAAGTCGGCCCCTTCGCCATGTCCAGTCCTCAATCGTCCGATTTCCGCCGGACGCATCCTGTCTGGGGCGGACATGATGAGCGCATGATGGCAGAAGCAACGACGAATGACGGTCCGGCTTCGGGGGGCGACGAGGGCAGGAGCTCACTGGCAGTGCTGGAGAGGTTCTACCGGGCGGAAGTTGCCTATATCGCCGCAGGGGGCCTCGGCAAGGCCGACTTCGGCGAGCTTGCCGAGTGCCTGGACCCAGAGGTCGTGATGTACCAGGCGGACTCCCTGCCCTACGGGGGCACCTGGCGCGGACCGAGCGGCATCGAGCAGTTCATGGCCGCCATGAGCGAGGCATGGCAGTCCCTGGAGTTCCTGGAGCAGAAGTATGTGGTCGACGGCGGCAGTGTCGTGGTCTGGAACCGCGGCATCCTGCGCGCCCGCGCCACCGGCCGGGCCTTGGAGACCTCGGTGATGCAGCTGATGACGATCAAGAATGATCGCATCACCGAGATACACCCGTTCTACCTGGACACTTCTGCGGTCCTGCACGCCCTACGCCCGGACGACGACGTCTAGCCCGGCTGCGGAGCGAGCAGCACGACCCCGGCTCTTGCAGTCTCGTTTCCAGTCTCAGTTCACCCCGTACGGAGGCGTTCGCCGAGGTCAGCATGAGAGCCGACGCCATAGCTGGAGACCCCGACGACCTGCGGTGAACGACGGTCGCAGAGTTCACGTCCAGGGAGATGGTGTGCGGGTGATCTAGCCCCTGGACTGGCACGGGTGAGATCCATGTGACAAGAGACGGCCACTCCGTAATCCTTCGATTCGCTCACATCAACACGAAGGGGACGAAGTGGCCGTCAATGACATTGTGCCCGCTGCCGGAGAGTACTTCGACGACACCCTCGCCGCGGCAAGCCCGGACCTGCTGCGAACGATGATCCGCGAGTTCGCACAAAGGATGATGGACGCCGAGGTCGAACAGCTCTGCGGCGCCGGCTACGGCGAGGTCAGCAACCAGCGCACCAACACCCGCAACGGCTACCGGACGCGGCCGTGGGACACCCGGGCCGGATCGATCGAGCCGGCCGTGCCCCGGCTGCGGTCCGGCTCCTACTTCCCCGATTTCCTGCTGGACAAGCGCCGCCGGGCCGAGCGGGCGCTGACCACGGTGGTGGCCACCTCCTACCTGCTCGGGGTGTCGACCCGGCGCGTGGAGAGCCTCGCCGAGGCGATGGGCATCACCTCGCTGTCGAAGTCACAGGTCTCGGCGATGGCCGCCGACCTGGACGGCATGGTCGAGCAGTTCCGCTCCCGGCCGCTGGACGCCGGCCCGTACACCTTCGTGTGGGTCGACGCGCTGACCCAGAAGGTGCGCGAGGGCGGCCGGACGGTGAACGTGCACGCCCTGGTCGCCACCGGCGTCAACGCCGAGGGCTATCGGGAGATTCTCGGCTTGGACGTGGTGTCCGGCGAGGACGGCGCGGGCTGGCCGGCGTTCTTGCGCGGCCTTCTCGCCCGTGGCCTGTCGGGCGTGCTCATGGTGACCTCCGACTGCCACGCCGGACTGCGGGACGCGATCGCCTCCACCCTGCCGGGCGCTTCCTGGCAGAGGTGTCGAACCCACTACGCGCGAAACTTGATCACGCGCGTTCCGAAGTCGGCTCAGCCGTGGGTGGCGACCATGCTGCGCACCGTCTTCGAGCAGCCCGACGCCGAGTCGGTCCACGCCCAGCACCGCCACGTCGTCGAGGTCCTGGAGGCCAAGTACCCGGCCGCCGCGGCGCATCTGGACGAGGCCCGAGACGACGTCCTGGCGTTCACCGCCTTCCCCAAGGCCGTGTGGCGTCAGGTGTGGAGCAACAACCCTCAGGAGCGGTTGAACAAGGAGATCCGCCGCCGGACCGACGTCGTGGGCATCTTCCCCAACCGGGAGGCGATCGTGCGGCTGGTCGGCGCCGTTTTGGCCGAGCAGAACGACGAATGGACCGAGCAGCGCCGTTATATGGGGTTGGAGATCCTCGCCGAGTGCCGTAAGAAAACCGATCCCGCAAACGAGACAAATGATGATAAAGTGACCATTGAGGCGATTGCCTCCTAATGGTCACCGGATTACGGGTGGCCTTCTCAAACACCACCTCCTCGGGCATGGCCCCGGCTGATCCTTCCCAATGCTTTCCCATGGGGAAGGGGGTGAGAGCTCGGCTACCCGGCGTAGGGCGATCTTGTCCTGGTCGACGAGGCACTTCTCGTAGGTCCGGTGGAGAACCTCCACACTGTTGCCCGCCCACTCGGTGACCTGCTTCGGTGAGACACCGGCGTTGAGCCATGTGGGCAGGCACGCCTGACGCCACACGCCGGTGTCCGAACTACGGGGGGAAGCTCAAGGTCACCGAGGCCGGTGGCCCTTCTTTTTACGGCTGGCCGGCGCGGCCCGGCGACCGGAGCCGTTCTGTGCGGGTTTTTGTGCCTGCCGCTGTGCCGGTTTCTCCGCGGGGGAGGCGGGGGTACGGCCCCGCGAGCTGTTCGCCGTCCGGCCGCGGACGATGCCGATGAAATCTTCCACCAGGTCAGTGGTCGCGTCCGTGGGCCAGCTCAGCGCAACCTGAGACTGCGGCGCGTCCGGCACCGGCCGGTGAGTGAGATCCCTGCGGTGGTGGAGGCGTGCCAGCGACAGCGGAACCAGGAGAATCCCAGCACCGGCCGCTACCAGCTCGACCGCGTCCGCCGTTGTGGCCGGGCGGGTGAACGCGGGCAGCCCGGGCCGGACCGTCCACTCGACGGTGTCGTCCAGAGGATGGAACACCTCGTCGTCGACAAGGTCGGCGATGGCCACCTCGTCGGCGGCGGCGATCGCGTGGTCCTTGGGCGCCATGACCACCGTGGTCTCCACGTAGAGAGGAATCACGCTGAGTCCGTCCCGGTCGACCGGCAGCCGGACGAATCCGGCGTCGGCGCCGCCATTCCGCAGGAGTTCCACCACCTCGGCGGCGGGAACCGCGACCAGGGTGATCGGCACGCCGGGCATTCTCTCGGTCCAGACGTTGACCCATTTCGCGGGTGTCACCCCGGGCACGTACGCCAGTCGAAACGTCCTGCCGGTTTCTCCATCAGCCACTTCCTCAGGGTATCGATGTCAAGGGAACCTGTTCCGGCTGACTACTCTTGATGCCATGACCTCGCCCAAACCGAAGACCACCCAGACAATGAAGCCTGCGACCGCGGCCAAGAAGCTGGGTGTCCCCCTCTCGGCCACTCCCGCCGAGTTCCAGGCGGGTGTCGTCTCCAGGGATGAGCTGAACGAGTTGCAGTCGACGCCACCCGCCTGGCTCGCTGATCTGCGTCGCAACGGCCCGCACACCAAGCAGGTCATCGCCGCGAAGCTCAGGGTCTCCATTGCCGGCCTGATCAGAAATGGGATCACCGAACCGCTCACCACGGCTGAGATCGATGCGTTGAAAGCGGAGAATCCGGCGTGGCTGGAGCGCGAGCAGTCCCTCCAGGTCGAGGTCCGCAAAGAAGCACTCCGCCTCAAGCAACGCTAGACAGCTGGGATGCTGCACGTTTCCGACTCCGGACGCGTCTCCAGGCTGCCGCCATCGCCTCGCTGAGTGACTATCTGGGTGACAACACCCCTGGACGAGGCCCCGTGTCCGGCTGACACCGGCCGTATTCGGCTGGCTCTTCCCCATGCCTTCCCGCACTACAGGGCAAGGACTTCGCTGATCCGGCGCATGGCGATCTTGTCTTGGCCGGCCAGGCACTTGGCCTAGGTGCGCAACAGGACTTCCATGCTGGTGCCCGCTCACTCGGCCACCTGCTTCGGCGGACACCCAGGTGGACAGGCAGGCGTGTCGAAGGTCGTAGGGCCGTTTGGCCGGTGGCGAGCCGTACTCCTCCGGAGTGAGTGCGAGCTGCCGAGCTGCGGTGATAACGATCCGATGAAGGTCGGTGGTGTTTGCGGATCGCGTGGGGTGGTGGTTAGTCGGTTGTTGCCGCGGTTCGGCACAATTGCTGATGTGCGAGTCGGATTGCTCGGACCGTTCGAGGTCCGGAACCGTGATGGGGCCGTGGTGGAGGTCCCTGGGATTCGGCTGCGCGCACTGCTGGCCGCGCTCGCCCTCGAACCTGGCCGGATCGTCACGCGTGCGAGGCTGGTGGACTGGATCTGGGGGCAACGGCCGCCCGCGGACGAAGTGAATGCCTTGCAGGCGTTGGTGTCCCGGCTGCGCAGGGTGTTGCCGGACGGCGTGATCGAGGCGGATTCCGGCGGGTACCGGCTGGCCGTGGCTCCTGATGCCGTGGACGTGTCCCGGTTCGAGCACCTGGTCGGCCAGGCCCGTGCAGCCGTCGAGCCTGCGGCGCGGGCGGATCTGCTGCGCTCGGCCTTGGCATTGTGGCGGGGTACGGCCATGGCGGACATCGCACTGCGAGACAGCGATGTGTTCGACGCCGCGGTCGCGCGTCTGGACGAACTCCACGTCGCCGCGCTCGGGGATCGGGTGGATGCGGATATTCGCCTCGGCCGTGGCTCGGAGTTGGTCTCCGAGCTGACCGAGCTGGTCGCCACGTATCCGCTGCGGGAGGGGTTCGTGGCGGCCTTGATGCGCGCGCTGGCCGAGGCGGGGCGTGGGACTGAGGCGTTGACGGTGTACCAGCGGACGCGCGAGCGGCTCGCTGAGGAGTTGGGCGCCGATCCGTCGGCCGAGCTCTCCGCGCTGCACACCGCGTTGCTGCGGGGCGAGCTGGGCGAGCGGGCGGAGAACCGCAGGACGAACCTGCGTGCCGAGCTGACGAGTTTCGTCGGCAAGGACGACGACATCTCCGCGGTCGCCGTTTTGGCCATCGGGCACCGGCTGGTCACCTTGACGGGGCCGGGTGGCTCCGGCAAGACAAGGCTGGCCACGGAGACCGCGCGGACGATGCTCACCGAGCTGCCGGACGGGGCATGGCTGGTCGAACTGGCCTCGGTGCAGGCAGGCGGTGACCTGGCGCAGGCCGCCCTTACCGCGATCGGCCTGCGTGACCAGGCATTGCTCGGTGAGGCGCGGGGTGGGGAACCGATGGATCGGCTCATCGCCGCTGTCCGGGAGCGCGCGATCCTGCTGGTCCTGGACAACTGCGAGCACGTGATCGAGGCGGCCGCGGCTTTCGCGGATCGGCTTCTGGGGGAGTGCCGGAGGCTGCGGATTCTGGCCACGAGCAGGGAACCGCTCGGTATCACCGGGGAGGTGCTGTGGCAGGTCGAGCCACTCGCGCTGCCCGCGAAGGGAGCGGACCTCGCCGAGGCCGGGTCCTCGCCCGCGGTGCGGCTGCTGCGGGACCGCGCGGATCTGGTGCGTAAGGACATCGGCTCCGACGCGCACACCCTGTCGGCCATGGTGCGGATCTGCCGGGCGCTCGACGGGATGCCGCTGGCGATCGAACTGGCCGCGGCACGGCTGCGCACCATGTCCGTCGATCAGCTGGCACGTCGGCTCGATGACCGCTTCCGTCTGTTGACCGGCGGCAGCCGTACGGCACTGCCCCGGCACAAGACGCTGCGCGCGGTCGTGGACTGGAGCTGGGATCTGCTGACCGAGGCCGAACGTGGCGTGCTGCGGCGGCTCTCGGTGTTCTCCGGCGGGGCGAGCCTGGAAGCGGCCGAACGGGTGTGCGGGGACGAGGCGTTCACCGGGGAACTGGTGCTCGACGGGCAGCTGGTGCTCGACGGGGAGTTGGTGCTCGACGTGCTGACCGCGTTGATCGAGAAGTCGCTGCTGCTCGCCGACGGCGAGGGCACGCCGCGCTACCGGATGCTCAACACCATCAGGGAGTACGCGGCGCACCGGCTCGCCGAAGCCGGGGAAACCGAGGCGGCGCGCCGGGCGCACCTCGCCTACTTCACCGAGCTGGCCGAGACGGCCGATCCGCACCTGCGCCGGGTCGAGCAGCTGGAGTGGCTGTCCACGCTCGCGGTCGAGCACGACAACATCAATGCGGCCCTGCGCGGAGCGATCTCCGAGGGATGGGCTCAGGAGGCGATGCGGCTGGTCGGAGCCGTGGGCTGGTACTGGTTCCTCAGCGGGTACAGGGTCGAGGGCGCCGAGTTGAGCATCGCGGCGGCCTCGCTGCCCGGTGAGGTGTCCGACGAGGTGCGGGCGCTGGCGTACACCATCGTGACCGTGTTCCTGACCTCCGGGGTCGGCCGCGATCAGTATCAGGCGCAGGAGTGGATCCACGAGGCGCATCGGGTCACCCAGCGCAGCGGGTCCCGCCACCCCATACTCGGGTTCGTCGAGCTGTGGGAGCGCATGCTGGAGGAGCCGACAGGGTTCCTGCCCGCGTTGGAGCCGCTCATCGCCGATGATGATCCATGGGTGCGCGCGCAGGCCAGGCTTACTCGTGGCCGATTTCGGCTCACGCTCGGCGGCGACGAGACCGACGTGGACATTGACGCTGAAATCGCCCTTGGTGAGTTCCGCACGCTGGGCGAGCGGATGGGGATCTCGTTGGCGCTGGCCTTCCTGGCCGATCGGCTCGCCATGCGCGGCGAGTTCGCACGCGCGTGTGAGCACTACGAAGAGGCGAGTACGGCGCTGACCGAGCTGGGCGTGAGGGAGGAAGTGGTCAGCCTGCAGGTGCGGCAGGCTCAGCTGTACTGGCTGCTCGGTGATGAGCGATCCAGTGCCTCCGCCATGGCCGAAGCGCAGCGGTACGCGAGCGGGATCACCTGGCCGGACTCGCTGGTCGAGCTGGCGCTGGTGAAGGCACAGCTGGCGCGCTGGCGCGGCGAGCCGGACGAGGCACACCGGCATCTGACCACGGTGCTGGCGCTGCCGGGCAACGAAGGGCTGAGCGACCTGACCCGCGCCAAGGCCATGGACCTGTACGGCTATCTCACCGAGGATCTCGAGAAGGCCCGTGCGCACAGGACCGAGGCGTTCCGCGCTGCCGTGGAGACGACGTATCCGCCGCTGATCGCCGAGGTGTTGATCGGGATCGCGGATCTCGCGCTGCGCCAGGGACAGTACGAGCAGGCCGCGCGATTGCTCGCGGCGAGCGACGGTGTGCGTGGTACACCGGATCGTTCGCAGCCGGACGCTTCCAGGATCGCCGCGGACGCACGGAATCGCCTCGGTGAAACCGTGTTCACCGAGGCGACCCGTGACGGCCGGGGGCGGGATTGGCGGGAGCTGGCCGAGATCACGCTCGCTTCGTGAACGACGCGCGCGCCCACAGGTAGCCGATCAACGTGAGTCCCACACACCAGGCGATCGCCGCGATGGCCGAGCCCGCCGACGGCGCGCCGGTCAGCAGTCCGCGCAGGGTTTCGATGATCGGGGTGAACGGCTGGTACTCCGCGAACTGCCGCGCACCCGCACCCATCTTGCCGGCCGGCACGAATGCGCTGCTCAAGAAGGGGAGGAGCATTAGCGGGACGGCGGCGAGGCCCGCGCTTTCCGGCGTTTTCGCCGCGAGACCGAACGCGACGGTCAGCCAGCCGATCGCCAGGACCGCCAACATGACGATGCCGATCACGCCGAGCCATTCCGTGAAACTCGCCGACGGTCGGAATCCCATCAGGAACGCGACCCCGATGATGAAGGCGATGGCCACCAGGCTCCGTAGCATGGTCGCGATCACGTGCGCGTTCAACACCGCGGCCCGGGACACATCCATGACGCGAAGCCGGTTGATGAATCCGGTCGTCATGTCGGAACTCACCGCGATCGCGGTGGAGCTGACCCCGTAGCCGATGGTCATCATGATCAACCCAGGCGTCACGTAATCGACGTAGTTGGTGCCGACGCTGAACGCACCGCCGAGTACGTAGACCATGAGGAACATCACGAAGATCGGCATGATGATGGCATTGAACAGTGTCAGCGGATTTCGCATCGTGTGCCGGAAGTTGCGCCGCAACATGGTCGTGGAATCCGCCAGAGAAGCTGAGATGGCACTCATCGTGCACTGACCTCCTTGTTGCCGTGGCCGGTAAGGGCGAGGAAGACGTCATCCAGGTCCGGTGTATGCACCGACAACTCCTCGACTTCTATGGAATGCGCATCGAGTCGATCGAGCAGCGCGCGCAATGACCTCACCCCGCCATCGCCGGGAACACGCAAGGTCAGCTCTTCGTCGTCCCTTGAGGCCTCGTGCAGGATCCGTGCCGCGACGTCGAGTTCGTGTCGACCGGTGAACCGTAGCCGGACATGGCTGCCGGGAACCCGGCGCTTGAGCTCATCGGCGGTGCCCTCGGCGACCAGTTTGCCCTGATCGAGTACGGCGATGCGGTCGGCGAGCTCGTCGGCCTCCTCGAGATACTGGGTGGTGAGGAAGATGGTCGTGCCGTCGGCGACCAGTTCCCGGATGATCTGCCACATGGTGCGGCGGCTGCGCGGATCGAGTCCCGTCGTGGGCTCGTCCAGGAAAATGATCTGCGGTTCGCCGACCAGCGTCATGGCAAGGTCCAGCTTGCGGCGCATGCCGCCGGAGTAGGATGCCGCCGATTTGCTGGCCGCTTCGACCAGTTCGAACCGGTCGAGCAACCGGCGGGCGATGCGTTTGCCCTCTGCCTTGGGCAGGTGCAGGAGATCCGCCATCATCAGCAGGTTTTCCTCACCGGTGAGCATGTTGTCCACCGAGGCGAACTGCCCGGTGACTCCGATCGCCGCGCGCACCGCCTTGGTTTCCGTGGCCACGTCGTGCCCGGCGACGATCACTTTGCCGGCGTCGGGGGTCAGCAGCGTGGTCAGCACGTTCACCGTCGTGGTCTTCCCGGCGCCGTTGGGCCCGAGCAGGGCGAAGATCGTGCCGGTCCGGACGTTCAGGTCGATGCCGTCGAGCACGATTTTGTCGTTGTATGCCTTTCGCAGTCCTGAGACCGCAATGGCTGAACCGTTCATGGCATCCACGATCGCCGACCGCCCTGATACCGGGCCGTCGTCGGGCTGACGCGGCCACTGATACGGCCACTGATACGGCCACTGATACGGCCACTGATACGGCCACTGACGCGACACCGCATCAGACCTGCGCCGGGCTGACGCGGCCACTGACGTGACACCGCATCAGACCTGCGCCGGGCTGACGCGGCCACTGACGTGACACCGCATCAGGCCTGATCGTCGCCGGGACCTCCGCCGGCCTGGCGATACCTTCGTCATCGCCTGCCTGGCGCACGCCGCCCATTCTCTACGCCACCTGCTGGACGTCGCGGTTGCCGGTGTTGGGCCATTCGTAGGAACCATGTGTCCAGCCGCCAGACTGTTGATTACTCGCAGGCAACGGAGACCTCCCCAGCAACGCAGCGCAGCCCTGTCACGGGGTCGGGTTTGTCCCCCCGTCAGGGGGGTGGCAGTGGGCCT
>NZ_JBFBCE010000035.1:39974-68808 GCF_040689595.1 Streptosporangium sp. NPDC051023
CAGTCCCGGCAGCATCATGTACAGCATCAACATGGCCGAGCCGTTGCGGTAGAAGGTGTCGAGCGCCTCGGACCCCGTGACAGGGCTGCGCAGGTCGACATTCCGTCAAGCGGCGTCGAGGGCTCCGGTGATCTTGCGGGCCATCTCGGCCATGGTGGGGCTGGGCTCGCCCTGGTGGGTCCGGGCGGCTGCCTCGATGGCGACGATGACGGTGCCGCGGAAGTTGTCGGCCTCTGCCGGATCCTGCTGCTTGAGCAGGTTCATGGCCGCCGTCAGGGCCGGCAGCACCTGGTCGGCGAGTTCGGCTACGGTCTTGCCGTACTTCACGCCCTTGGGCGCCTTGGTGAGCACGTGCCCGACCAGGCCGGTCGCGGAGGTCAGGGCGATGGAGCCGTGGGTGGCGACCTTGTGGGCCGAGCCGGCGGCACCGGCGGCGGACATCAGTGAGACGGCGCCCCACGCGGCGGTCCGCAGGGTGAGCTTGTCCTGGTCGGTAAGGGTGACGGACATGGTGGTGTGCTCCTTCATATCTGACATTCAATGGAACGGATGGATGGTGGGATGCGGTCCTGGTGGTGCCCGGAGCATCGAGATCGCTCAGGTCGGGTCGCCCGAGGCGATGCTCGGCCCCGCCTACTGAGCGGGCTTGGCCTCGTCAGCTGACCCGGTTGGTACTCATCAGGCCCCGTCCCAGGTGACCGGGAGGCTCTTGACCCCGTAGATGTCGGCGGTCTCCGGGCGCAGGCCGACTTCTTCCGCCGGTACGGCCAGGCGCAGCGTGGGGAAGCGGTTGATCAGCGCGGGGAGGGCGACGCGCATCTCGACGCGGGCCAGCTGTTGACCCAGGCACTGGTGGATGCCGTGGCCGAAGGCCAGGTGCCCGCCGTCCTGCCTGCGCAGGTCGAGCACGTGGGGATCGGTGAAGCGCTCGGGGTCACGGTTGGCGGTGTTGTACGACAGGATGACCGTCGTGCCGGCCTTGATGGTCTGGCCGCCCAGCTCGACGTCCTCCAGCGCCGTTCTCATGAACGTCTTGGCGACGGTCAGATACCGCAGCAGCTCCTCCACGGCTTTGTCGGTGAGCGCGGGATCGGCGCGCAGCGCGGCCAGTTGCTCCGGGTTCTGCAGCAGCGCGAAGGTGCCCAGGGCCAGCATGTTCGCGGTGGTGTCGAACCCGGCCGCCAGCAGGATCAGGGCGATGCCCCGCAACTCCTCGTCGGTCAGGTCGCTGTCGGTGAGGTCGCTGAGCACGTCGTCGGTGGGGTTGGCGCGTTTGGCGGCCACCAGCTCGGCGAGGTAGTTCTGGGTCGCGATGTAGGCCGCGATCAGTTCCTCCTCGCCGACCTCCCCGCCGAGGAATTTGTCGATGTTCTCCTGGAAGGAGCCTCGGTCCTCGTACGGCACGCCGAGCAGCTCACAGATGACGATGGAGGGGATGGGCTTGGCGAATGCGGTGACCAGGTCCGTCGGCGGCCCGGCCTTCTCCATGGCGTCCAGGTGTTCGGCGGTGATCTGCTCGACGCGCTCGGTGAGCTGCCGCATCCGCCGTACGGTGAACTTGCCCACCAGCGGCTTGCGGTATCGGCTGTGCTGCGGCTCGTCCATCAGCAGGAACTCGCCGGGCGGCGCCGGAGGGACCTCGATCTCGCCGAAGTCGACCAGCGGGTGGTGGCGCATGAGCTCCTTGCGGGAGCTGAACCGCGAGTCGGCCAGGACCGACCGGACCAGGTCGTAGCCGGTGATCAGCCAGCCCTGGTGTCCGTCGGGGAAGGGGTATCGGCTGATCGGGCCGTGCTCGCGGGCCTGGATCAGCTCCTTGGGCGGGTCGAAGGGACAGCCAGACTGACGCGCGGCCGGCAGCGCGGCGACGGTGTGCACCATGATTACTCCTCTAGGTTCTACTCGCGATAGTGCGCATTTTCCGCAGCTCGAAAGCTACGTTGCATTCAGAATTCCTGTCAGCCACAGGAAGCGCATTCGCGCAGATAGACAGCGCTGATTGACGCAATGACGCTGCGCGCGAATGCCATGATGCGTTGCAATTACCGTGCAGTGCGAGCGCGGCGGGCAGCCGGTTTGCCCTCTGCCTTGGGCGGGTGCAGGAGATCCGCCGTCATCGGCAGGTTTTCCTCGCCGGTGAGCAGGTCGTCCACCGAGGCGAACTGCCCGGTGCCCCTGATCGCCGCGCGCACCGCCCTGGTTTCCGCGGCCACAATCGCTGAACCGTTCATGGCATCCACCATCGGCGACCGCCCTGACACCGGGCCGTCGCCGTGCTGACACGGCGACTGACACGGCCACCGATACGGCCACTGACACGACACCGCATCAGACCTGATCGCCGCCGGGACCTCCGCCGGACTGGCGCGCCGCCCGACGACATCACCGCCGGCTACGTTGCAGGCCTCTGACACCCGAGATTCCTGACGTCCCCCACCCCGGATGCCGTGTTCTCGCGGCCAGGCACATGTTTGGGGGATTCGGCGGATGCTACGGCGCCCCTCTGTAGGTGCGGCCCTGCTGAGCTCTAGGCGGCGTAGACGGGTGCGAGGTCGATGAATATGCGGTAGTCCGAGATCAGGCCGTCGTCGCGGGTGCTCCAGATCGACACGGCTACGACGCTGACGTCCTTGCCGTCGAGCCGCCGATAGGTCACCTCGGTCTCGGCGATGGTGTCGGCGTCCACCTGCCAGTTCCTGACGATCCGGTGCCGCAGGCCGCCGATGGTGAAGAAGAACGTCCGCAACCCGGTGGCGATGGCCTCACGTCCCACCAGCGGTTCGGCGTTGCCGAACACCAACGTGGCATCCTCGGCCAGCAACCGCGCGAACTCGTCGGGGTCGAACGAATCGACTGCCTGGAAGACGCGTCGCACCACATCGTCGGTCATGCCGTCCCTTTCTCGCACAGCCGGGATCACTGCTGGGGACGATACGGGGCGAAGGGCGGCGTACAACTATCGCAAGGGTGGGGATTTCGTCGCCGTAGGACTCGTCGAAGCTCTCCGAACCCGGGTGCGGCATCGCGGTCGGGCGTGAAAGGAACTTCTGGTGGGACCCTGTCGAAACACGGGCCGCTTGTTCGTCGGGGAGGTGAACAGGACGGTGACCGGCCCGTCCGGCAGTGACCGAAGGAGATCCCCGTGAGTATCCCCACGACCCGGCCCGTGATGACCGACCTGAGGCAGGCGCGGGTGATTCGCCAGGTCGTCGTCGCGGCCTCTCCTGCGACGATCTTCGCGCTGCTCGCCGATCCCGGCCGGCACGCGGCGCTGGACGGGACCGGGCGGGCCGACGCCGCGCTGGACAAGACGCTGGCCGCGTTGCAGGCGCGGTTCGCCTGACGGCCGACTCTCCCGCGCCGGAACAGTGGCCCGAGAAAAATTCTCAGAAGTACGCTGTCGAAACCTCATCCACCGATGCGTCGAGTGGGTGAGAGGCGGTACCACCGCCGCAACGGAAGGCAAAGATCATGCGTTACATGCTGATGTCCAACGTCGACACTTCCGCACTGGCGGCCATGTCTCCGGATGCGCACCAGGCCACCATGGAGCGGTTCGTGTCCTTCACCCAGGCATTGGCCGAGTCGGGGGTGCTGTGCGGCGCCGAGCGGTTGCAGCCGGTTGACACCGCCACCACCGTGCGCGTCCGTGACGAGCAGACCCTGCTCACCGACGGACCCTATGCCGACCTGACCGAATCCTTCGGCGGGTTCTGGATCGTGCAGGCCCCCGACCTGGACACGGTTCTGGCGTACGCCGCCGACTGCCCGGCCGCGGCGTACGGCTCTGTTGAGGTCCGCCCCCTGGTCGAGCTGGGCTGACGGACGTGTCCGCCTCGGTCGAGGACGCCGTCGCGCAGGTCTACCGGGCCGAATGGGCCGCGCTGGTCGCCACTTTGGCTCGGTGGAGCGGTGACCTCGACCGGGCCGAGGAGGCGGCGGCCGAAGCTGTCGCCGCCGCCTTGAAGGCCTGGCCGCGTGAGGGCATCCCTGACCGGCCGGGTGCCTGGCTGCAGACCACCGCACGCCGTAAGATCCTGGACCGGCTGCGTCGTGACCGTACCGGTAGGGCCAAGCTTGTCATCTTGGCCGGTGAGCTGCGCGACGAGCCGGGCATCGACAGCGTGAGCGACCTCGATGATCCCTTCGGTGCGGTGCGCTGGTCCGATACGGCCGCTGAAGACTTGCTGCGCTTGGTGTTCACCTGCTGTCATCCTGCCCTGGCGCCTTCGGCGCAGGTGGCGCTGGCCCTTCGCCTGCTGTGCGGTCTGAGTGCCGCCGAGACCGCACGGCTCATGCTGACCAGCGAAGCCACCATCGCCCAGCGTCTGGTGCGGGCCAAACGAAAGATCCGGGACGCCGCCATCGCGCTGGAGGTCCCGCCCCGTGCCGCCTGGCCCGATCGCCTGGAGGCCGTACTGGCCGTGGTCGGGCTGCTGTTCACCGAAGGGCATACCGCCACCTATGGCCCTGATCTGGTGCGGGCCGCCTTGTGCGATGAGGCGCTACGGCTGGCCGCGCTGTTGCGGCGGTTGCTGCCCGACGAGGCCGAGGTGCTGGGTTTGTCAGCGCTGTTGCTGCTTACCGACGCCCGTCGTGACGCCCGTACGGACGGCGACGGCGACCTGATACTCCTGGCCGACCAGGACCGCGGCCGCTGGCGGTGGGACGACATCGACCGCGGGCTCGACCTCGCAACCCTGGCGCTGCGCCGCGGCGGTGACCGCCCAGGTCCGTGGGTGTTGCGGGCCGCTATCGCCGCCCTGCACGTCCAGCCGTTCCCTGATCACAACGCCATCGTCGCGGTGTACGACCGGCTGGTCGAGCGCACCCCCTCCGCAGCGGTTCTGGCCAACCGAGCCGCGGCCATCGCCCTGGCCCGAGGTCCCATCGTCGCTCTGGCGGAGATCGACACCCTCCACGCAAGCCCTGACGGCCATCGCCTGCTGGCGCTGCGCGCCGAGTTGCACGCCGACCTCGGCCGGTTGGACGAGGCGCGCACGCTGATGCGGCAGGCTCTGCACCTCGCGCGCAACGACGTCGAACGCCGCCATCTGCAGCGGCGGCTGGATGGTTGGGTCGGTTCCGCACAACGACGCGGACAGTGACTCGAAGGGCCGTTGAACGTCAGGGCGCCCAACAGCGGCTGAACGTCAGGGCGCCAAACAGTGGCACCGGCTCGCATTCACCGTTTCACCAGGGTGGATGCGGTTGCCCTTTCCCGCGGATCAGAAGGTCAGGGATTCGAGTCCTTTCGGCCAGTGCGGTAAATGGAAGGCCCTCCTGGATCGCATGATGTGCTCGGTCTGTTCCACGTGCGGCCGGTACTGTGAACCCCAGCATTTTGTGCATGGCGGATCTGGTGCGGGAAGTCATATGCTGATCACGATGAATACCTACTTCAGTAGATTGGGGGCCCCGTTCGAGCAAGGTGAGTGCTGATGCGCTCCTGGGCTGCGAATGAGGATTTCCGTCTTTCCCTGTGGCTGCACGTGCGCACATTCGCCGTGCCGCCGTCCATGATCGAGTCTGCGACCGCCCGCCGTACCATCGGGGACTGGGCGGGAGCGTGTGCTGCGGCACACGTCGACGTCGATCTGAATCTGCGCTCCGCGGCTCGCGCCCATGGCCAGGAGTTAGCGGCCCGTGTCCGAACCGATCTCCGCCATCTGGCTCCTGATCTGCTGCGCTGGCACATGCCGAGGATCGCCCCCGACGGCCTGCTGCGCCCGGGCCTGACCATCTCTCTGGCCCGATACCACCCGGCGTCGCATGGGGGCGGCAGCACGGTGCACCTCGTGGCCCGGACCCCGCCGGCCTGGGCAGACGCCGGTCAGCGGATCAGCCTGGCTCTGTGGGACGGGCCCCGGTCCGGGATCGGTCCGCATCCGCATCCCCGTCCTCACCGGCGCTTCCGCCTCGACCTGCACCGCCACCTATGGGATGCCCGCAGGGTTGGTGAGATGCGGGTCCGCTCTGGGGCGGACCGCGCGCTCGCCGATGGCCGTACCGTTCCGAGCCCGGATGTGCCGCTGGAGAGCGGCTGGGCCGTGGACCGGTGGGCGGCCGAGGCGTGGATGCTGCTCCGCGAGGAAGGGCGGGCCGGTGATGCGGTCGCCGTGCGCCTCGGGGGGCGGCGTCACCTGATACTGGAGCCGGTAGCGGACAGGGCTACCTCCGGACTCCCGGCGCTGCGGATGACGACGGCCGCTGCGAGGGGTGGTGGGTCCGCGCTGCCGGTGCTGCCTGACGCGGCGACGTGGGTGCTACCTGACCTGGCGTTGCTTCGCGCCGGGCTGATCGAGGCCGACCGGCTGCATCCGCTTGTCGCGTCGGCGCTTGTGCCAGGCCATCCCCCGGACAGCGTCCCGCGAATCCCTGACGGCGCAGCCCATCAACGCATGGTCGAGTGCCGTGGTGCCCAGCACCGGATCGGTCTCGTGAACGGTGTGCTCGTCCCGCTGGATCACGATCCGGCGGAGATCCACCGCGAGAAGTTGCTGGCCGCGCTGACCGGCACCCCATTGCCCTGCCTGCAGGTGATCGACGAGGCACACCGTGAGCCGGAGTGTCTCGTCGACGTCCGCGCACGCTTGGACCACGGCGACGCCGCCGGTGCTTTGGACACTGTCGAAAGTCTTCTCGGCCCCGGTGCACCGCTGCCCAAGGGGGCCCTACGGGACGAGTTGGAGATGGCGGCGCTGCGGCGAATCGTTCATGGGCTGTTCCGGGCCGGACTGGCCGGGTTCGGACAGGGCCCGGTCACCCGGCCTGGCCGCCGTCCCGGCGGCGACCGCGCACATCCGCGCCACGCGATGCCCCGCTGATTCGCGGGCCTCATCTTCTTTGCACTGTCTCGCCGCGTTCCTGTCTCGGCTCCATCCGGCTCAACCAGACCTCAGAGGTGATCTAATGCTCGAATCTTTGTCCACTGCCACCGTCGCATCCTCTGATCCGGCTCACGCCTCCAGACTGAAGGTCGCCGCCGATCTCCTCGCTCTGCTCCACGACACGGCCACAGAACCGCGCATCGATACGCAGTTGGAGGCGCTGACCCTGGCCGTGGCGGCCGACCTGCCGGTGCTGCTGTGGGGAGAACCGGGGATCGGCAAGACCGCGGCTCTTGAGCAACTCGCCGTAGCCCTTGACCTACCGCTGACCACGGTGATCGCCAGTGTGCACGAACCGTCTGACTTCTCCGGCCTGCCCGTGGTCGGTGACGACCCCGCGGTACAGGGCATCCCGATGGCCCCGCCGGACTGGGCCGTACGTCTGGCCCAGGTGGGCCGGGGGTTGCTCTTCCTGGACGAGCTGTCCACGGCGCCGCCGGCCGTCCAGGCCGCTTTGCTCCGCCTCGTGCTGGAGCGGCGGGTCGGCGCCTTGCGACTTCCCCCTGGAGTCCGGATCGTGGCGGCCGCCAATCCACGCTCCTCCGCGGCCGACGGATGGGAGCTGAGTGCGCCCCTGGCCAACCGGTTCGTTCATCTGCAGTGGGTTCATGACCACGAGGTCGTGGTGCGCGGCCTTGGCGGGACCTGGCCGCGGGCAACGCTGCCACGGCTCGACCCGGATCGGCTGTCAGCGGCTGTGACGTTCGCCCGGCGTGCGGTGTGCGGGCTCCTCGCCGCCCGCCCTGCCCTCGTGCATCGGTTGCCGAGCAATGAAGTCCGCCGGGGCGGTCCATGGCCCTCACCCCGCAGTTGGGAGATGGCACTGCGTCTGATCGCCTTCGCCACCGCGGCGAACACGTCCCGGGATGTGCTGTCCATGCTGGTCCGGGGCACGGTAGGGGACGGTCCTGGGCTGGAACTGCTGGCCGGCATGGACCGGATGGACCTGCCTGACCCTGAGACACTGCTGGCCGACCCGGCGGCGGCTGACTTGCCGGAGCGGGGCGACCTGCGCCAAGCCGTGCTCGACGGCGTGGTTGAGGCGGTCAGGAAGCGGCCGGAGAAGGCCCGCTGGGACGCGGCGTGGGCACTGCTGGTTCGAGCGTTGGAGACCGGAGCCCCGGACCTGGTGGTCGTACCCGCGACCACACTCGCCGCGCTGCGCCGCGCGGACTGGGATGTCCCGGCGTCGATCGAGAAGCTCGCCGGGGTGGTGTCCTTGAGCGAGCGGGCGGACAAGGCCGCGGCGCGGGTCGCCGCCGTCACGGGGCCGAATCGATGACGCCCAGTGCAGGGGCCGAATCGATGACGCCCAGTGCAGGGGCCGGACCGACGACGCCCGGCGCAGCGGGGACCCTGGACCGCGAGAAGCTCTTCGCCGCCCGGCTGCTCGCCGTCCGGGCTCGGCCCTATCTGGCGACGGCGCTGTTCGCGCTGCGCACGGTGGAGTCACGACGCGTGCCGACGATGGCCGTGGACCGAAACTGGCGATGCTACGTTTCACCGTCGTTCGTTGATCGGACCCCCGTGGAGGAGCTGGCAGCGGTGTGGGTACACGAGGTCTCCCACCTGCTGCGTGACCATCACGGGCGTAGCGACCGGGTCGCCCTTGAGCGAGGACTGACCGGACCGGGGGACCGGCTGCGGATGAACATCGCCGCGGACTTCGAGATCAACGACGACGTGTTCGGGGACGGGCTGGTCCGGCCCGAGGGGGCCGTCGAGCCGGGGATCCTCGGGTTGCCCGAGGGGGAACTCATGGAGGACTACCTGCGCCGGTTCCGGCTTGGGCCGTACACGCAGAATCTGGTCTGGCTGGACTGTGGCAGCGGCGCCGATGGACTGGAGCGGGAGTGGGACCTCGGACCGGACGGCGCGAACGGGCTCAGCCCGCAGGAGCGAGACGCGGTTCGGTTCCGGGTGGCGGAAGGCATCACCGCCCGTCCTGGGAACGCCCCGAAGGGGTGGCGGCGGTGGGCGGAGGAGGCGTTTCACCCGCCACAGCCGTGGCGGGAACTGCTCGGCGCGGCGGTTCGCTCGGCGGTCTCCGGCCCGGGCGCGGGTGAGGACTACATCTACGGCCGGCCGTCGCGGCGGTCCGCCAGCCTGCCCGGCGTCATCCTGCCGAGCCTGCGGCGCAGGCCGCCTCGGGTCTCCGTGGTCATCGACACATCGGGGTCGGTCAGCGACGCCGAACTGGGGAGCGCACTTGTCGAGGTCGCCGCGATCGTCCGTGTCGTGGGCGGTCGGCGTGACCTGGTCAGCGTGCTGTCGTGCGATGCGGCGGCCCGGGTCGTGCACGCGCTGTGCCGCGCCGAGGGAATCTCACTGGTGGGCGGTGGTGGGACGGATATGCGTACGGGTTTCGCCAAGGCACTGAAAGCAAGGCCGCAGCCAGACGTCATCGTGATCCTGACCGACGGCCAAACCCCCTGGCCGGATGTACAGCCACCATGCCGGACGGTGGTTGGCCTGTTCCCCCGGAAGAGGCAGCTGCGATCGTGGGACGAGAACGATCCCGATTACGTGTCGGACGCGCCGCCCGAATGGGCACGGGTGGTCGTCATCGGCTAGCCGTTCCGGCAGGCTGAAGGCTGGATGAACGCGGCGGCGATCTGCTCGGCGAGCCGTTCGAGCAGCGGCCCGGCCTCGGCCATGCACCGCCGTACGTCGGGCTCGACGTCGGTCAGCGCGTACGCGGCCTCGATGCCGACCGCCCGCAGTTCCTCGTCGCCCACCGAGCGTCGGCCGCAGACCACCACGACCGGCACACCGTGCCTGGCCGCGGCCGCCGCGACACCCACGGGGGCCTTGCCGCGCAGTGTCTGCTCATCAATCGAGCCTTCGCCGGTGATCACCAGCCGGGCGCCCGCCACATGCCGATCGAAGTCCACCAGGTCCAGCAGATAGCCGATGCCCGGCCGGATCCTCGCCTCCAGGAAGGCCAGCGCGCCGAACCCCACCCCGCCTGCGGCTCCCGCGCCCGGCCGCCCGGCCACGTCCATCGCGGGCACGACGCCGCCGTGCTCGGTGGCGCTCGCCAGACCGTGAGAGTGCGCGGCGACCGTTACCAGTCGGGCCAGGCCGGCCTCCAGCACGGCCACGTCTGCGGGGTTCGCGCCTTTCTGCGGGCTGTACACGGCCGCGGCGCCGTACGGCCCGAGCAGCGGGTTGTCCACGTCGCTCGCCACGACGACCTCGAAGCCGCGCAGCCGGCCGGAGACGTCGATCGTGTGCAGGTCGCGCAGCGCGGCCCCGCCGGGCGGCAGGTCGTTCCCGGCCGCGTCCAGCAGTCGCACGCCGAGCGCCTGGGCCATGCCGGCGCCTCCGTCGGTGCAGGCGCTGCCGCCGAGGCCGAGCACGATCCGCGTCGCGCCATGCCGTACGGCATGGGCGATGAGCTCGCCGGTGCCGCGGCTCGTGGCGGTCAGCGGCGCCGGGGCGGCTCCCTCAGGCAGCCGCCGCAGGCCCGACGCCTCGGCCAACTCGATCACCGCGACCCGGTCGTCCGGCTCGTCGCGTACGGCATAGGCCGCCAGGACCCGCTCGCCGACCGGGCCGGTCACCTCCGTCTCGATCCGGGTGAACCCGCTCGCGACCACCGCGTCGACGGTGCCGTCGCCGCCGTCGGCGACCGGGAGCCGGACGACGATCACCTGCCCGGAACCGGCGGAACGCAGCCCGGCGGCCACGTGGGCGGCCACCTCGGGAGAGGTCAGCGACCCGCGGAACTTGTCCGGCGCGACGACGACCCGCCCTGCCGTAATCCCTGTCATGTCATGCATGTCATGGCTCACCCGATGTCTCTCCCGCTGATCGTCACCACGTTCCTCCGGCGTGGATGCCCCGTCCTTCAGGGCGAGGAGGAGATGCGGGACGGTCCCCATGGTGTTCTCCCAGAGGGCGTTTTCCACGATGACCGGCCCGCACGGACATGCCCTGCAACGGGACTCCCGTCGATCTTCCTGCTCGGTCGCAGGATGATCTGTCGGAGTCCCGTTGCCTCGTCATCAGGCCTTGACGAACAGCCGATCGGTCAAACGCACCGGCATCGGAACGTGTCCGATGCCACGATCACCGTGGGTCGGCTGCCGGTCATCTCATGCGACGAGCACCCGGTTGGCGACGCTGCCGATGCCCTCCACGATCACCGTCACCACGTCACCGTCCCGGACCAGGAGCGGGGGTTTGCGCGCGAAGCCCACACCCGGCGGAGTGCCCGTCAGGATCAGGTCCCCCGGTTCGAGCGTCAGGTAGCGAGAGGCGTAGGAGATGATCTCCGCCACGGAGAAGATCATCTCGGCCGTTGAGCAGTCCTGGACGACCTGGTCGTTGAGCCGGGTGGTGATGCGCAGTGCCTGAGGGTCTTCGACATCCTGGGCGAGCACCACGATCGGCCCAACCGGGCAGAAACCGTCGGCGGACTTGCCGCGGAGCCATTGACCATCGGAGAACTGGGCGTCCCGCGCCGACAGGTCGTTCGCCGCGACGTAACCGAGGACGTAGTCGAGAGCCTCGTCCGGGGCGACGTCGCTTGCCCGGCGCCCGATCACGACGGCCAGTTCACCCTCGTAGTCGAGCTCGCCGGAGAGGTCTCTCGGTACCTCGACGACGGCGTCGTCGGCCCGCAGCGCGTTGGGAAACTTCGCGAACAGGAGTGGCTTGGCGGGAGCCTGCACTCCTGACTCGTCCGCGTGGTCGAGGTAGTTGAGGCCGACGCACAGGATTTTCGAGGGGTTCGCGACCGGAGCGAGCAGTTCGAGGTCATCGACCGGAACCTTCACGCCACCGACGTCGTCGCGGTCCGCGCACCATGCGCCGGTGTGCAGCGCCTCCCGCAGGACGTCGGCGGCGGGATGGTCGGACTCGGTCGCGAGCACCGTCGCGTGGCCCTGCGAGATCCGGACGAGCACGACGCGGCCGTGAAGGCGGGCGCGCGCCAGACCTCGCACCGTGGGCGGAGTCGAGGCTGCCGTCACCGGCTCACCCCGGCGATGCGCCGGGCCTCCTCGACGTTCGCGATCGGGCGGCCGATCTGCTGGGCCATCTTGACCACGACCTCCACCAGCTCGGCGTTGCTGCGCGAGGCCTCACCGCCGGGCAGGTAGGGGTTGTCCTCCCAGCCGACGCGGACGTGGCCGCCCATCGCGATGGCCAGCGGCAGCAGCTGCCACTGCGCGATCGGGTCCATCACACTGACGTTCCAGTTCGTGTTCGGCGGGAGGTGCTTGACCATGTACATGAGCGCGTCCGGGGTCGGAGGCGTCCACGCGCCGCCCTGCCAGCCGAAGAACAGGGTCGCCCACGCCTTCTCCTTCAGCAGGCCCTGCCGCCGGACGAACTCAAGGTTCCAGAACGCCCCGGTGTAGAAGCACTCGATCTCCGGCTTCACGCCGTTGGCCTCCGCCGCGGTGACGAACTCGACGAGCTCGTCCCGCGGATGCAGGGAGTACATCTCGTTGGCGGGGTAGGCCGGGTCGGGCTGGAAGTACTCGTCGTGCACGTTGAAGGCGTAGGACATCATGTCGGGCTTGAGCGACATCAGCTCGACCTTCTCGGGAAGCCGGGCACTGGCGATGCCGAACTGCATGATCGGATCGGTGCCCACGGTCCGGATCTTGTCAGTGAGATTCTTCCAGCCCTCAAAGTCGATCTTGGACAACTTCTTGCCATCGGCCTGGATGGCGTCCTCCAGGTAGTGAACACCGTGGTGGTGGCACAGTGTCGCACCCGCGTTCACCGAGTCGATGTACTCCTGGCCGACCTTGTCGGTGTCCTCGATGGCCGGCATGCCCTTGTAGCCGGGATAGGACATTGTGCTGTCGGCTGTGACGGTGATGACGAGCGGATCCATGGGGTCTCCTTGTTGCTTCATGTGTGTGGTGGATGTGTTGCTCGGGGGTGAAGGACTGCTGTGTCGTGGCGCGTTGACGTGGGCGGCCACGCGTTGCGCCACCTTCTGGGCATGGCGGAGGGAACCTCCGGCGCCTGGAGCCGGATGCCGGGGTCGGACTGCCGGGGCTGGACTGCCGGGGGCTGGACTGTTGGGGTCGAACTGTTGGGGGCGGACTGTTGGGGGCAGGCCGCTCAGGCCGTGATGCTCAGACCGTGACGGGCAGGCCCGTGGCCACCGACTCGTAGGCGAGTTCGATGACTCGCACCGCGTACGCGCCGTCCTCTGGCGCGACGGCGGTCGGCTCGTCGTTCGCGATCGAACGGGCGAAGCTCTCGATCCCGGCTGCGATCGAGGTGTACTTCCAGGTGTATGGCTCGTAGGCCGTGCCGGGCAGCGGTGATCCGGCGTGGTCGCGCTTGCCCCGGAAAAGCATGGCCGGAGGGTTCTGGTGCTGGTCGACGACGATGAGCCCCTTGGTTCCGTGCACCTCGAGGCGCTCGTTCCACGGTCCCCCGGAGGTGAAGGTGGACTCGACGGAGAAGAGCGCGCCCGATCGCGTTCGGCCGCACACGATCGACCAGTCCTCGACCTGGCTGGCGCCGACGAGGCGCTCGGAGAGAGCCCGCAACGAGGCGACCTCGCCGAACATCCACTTCAGCAGGTAGAAGGAGTGCGCGCCGGCGTCGATGATGGTGCCGCCGCCCGAGCCGTCCTGGCGTCCCTTCCACAGTTGCGGGTTGCCGAGCCGTTCGAACTCGTTGCCGCTGATCAGGGTGCGGACGAGTGTCACGTCCCCAATCTCGCCGCTGTTGATGGCGTCGAGAGCCGCCTGATAGGCGGGGATGAACCGGGTGTTCTCGTTGACGGTGAACGTGAGACCCTTGCCGGCCGCGAGGTCGACGAGTTCGCGCGCCTGCGCGGCGTCGACGGTCATGGGCTTCTCGATCAGAACGTGTTTGCCCGCCTCCAGGAACTCGCGCGCGACCTTGTAGTGCACGTTGTGGGGGAGCACGAGGTCGACGGCCTGGATCCGCTCGTCCTCGAGGAGCCTGCGGTAGTCGGTGCACGCCTCCGCGCCGAGTGACTGCGCCGTCCGCTCGGCGACGGTCTGGTCAAGGTCGCAGACCACCACGGCCTCCAGGCCGTCCGCCCGCTGGTAGGCGAGGTGGTGGGCGAGCTGGTAGATCTCTCCGAGACCGACAACGCCGAAGCGTACCGATTCGGTCACTGGTCGACACCCCCTTCAAGGCGTTCGCGAATGATGCGCCGGTTGTGGGTGAGCGATTCCATCACCCGTGACTCGTGCCGGAAGACGGCCACCGATGCGATGCCGTCGAACCCGACCTCTCGCAGAGCGGCGAACACCTCGTCCCAGTCGATGTCGCCCTGGCCGATGTCGAGGTGCTGGTGGTTGCGCACCCCGGGACTCGCGGGATTGAGGAAGGTACGTCCGGGCAGCAGGGTGTCCGCCAGATGGACGTGGTCCATGGTGTCGCCCGCGTAGGTGATGATGTCGCGGTTGACGCCTTCGAGGTGACCGCGCTCGTCTTCCACGCCGGTGAGGTAGTAGGTGTGCGGCACACAGTGCAGGTAGGTGACGTGGTCGCTCTGCAGGCCCCGGATGAAGTTGACGGCCTCGATGCCGGACTCCACCCAGTCGCCCGGATGCGGTTCGAGCGCGAGCGTGATGCCCTCGGACTCCGCCAGCGGCAGCACCTCCTCCAGGGAGCGACGCATCGCGGCCTCGCCGGCCTGCGGGGCGGTCGGGCGCCCGGTGAACTCGGAGTTGATCCGGTCGCAGCCCAGGTCGACGGCCAGCTGGATGGTCTGCTTCCAGTAGCCGACCGCCGCCCGCCGGATGTCCTCCTCCGAGCTTCCCCAGGCCTGCTCGATGAAGATGGACGCGATCTCGACGCCGTGGGTCTTCGACGCCTCCGCGATCTCGGCGATTTTGGCCTTCGACGCCCGCCTGCCCCCGTAGCTCGGCATCACGTCGGGCCGTGGCGAGAGCTCCAGATACTCGAAGCCTGCCTCCCGTACGGTCGAGAACACCGTGTCTATCGGCTGTGGACGCAGCATCCACGTGTCGGTCGCGATCTTCATTTCACTCCTCACTGATCGTTGTGCCTGTCTAAGAAGGCTTGTTCGTCTCGCGGGTTTCACCGGGCGCCGCCGGTTGCTCGCCGGCCCCGCGATGCTCGCCCCGGTGCTCGCGCAACGCCTCGTGCGTGATGAGAACTCGGCCGTGTGCTCGACCGCTTCGCAGGCGAGCGAGTGCCTCATTGGCGCGTTCGAGCGGGTACTCCTCGTCCAGCGGCGGAGTGATGACGCCGTCGGCGAGCAGCCGCAGTGCGTCGTGCTGATCGCTCCGATCACCGTTGCGCGAACCGACGATCTCCAGCTCACGTTGGGCGAGGATCGTCGAGCTGATGCCGGGAAAGTCGGGTTCCTCGCCGACGACGACGATCCGACCCCGACGGCGCACATACTGGGCGGCGTCGGCCATCGTCGCCGACGATCCCACCAGGTCGATCACCAGATCCACGCCGTCGGCGGCGCCGGTGTCGCCGGCTCGAGACTCGGCCCAGGCACGAAGGTCCGGCACGCGCTCCGTCGCGGACGCAACCGCGGTGTGGTCGGCCCCGTTGCGGATCGCGACTGCCAGGTTGTCCTGCCTCACGTCGACCGCCGCGGTCGACACACCGGCGCCGGCCAGGAGCTGGACAAGCATCTGACCGATGCCGCCCGCGCCGATCACGACCGCGGTCCTCACCGGTGTCACCGTGCCGCGGCGGTAGGCGTGCAGGGCCGTGACGACCGCGCAGCTGGAAAGCCCGGCGATCCTGGGATCGAGCCCCGCGGGAACCCGCAGGAGGTTCCGTGCGGGTGCGCTGAAGTACTCCGCGAAGCCTCCGGGCAGCGTCACGCCAAGGATTCCTCGCAGGTGCAGTGCCTGTGCGTCGGCGCCGGCCCGGGTGAAGCGACAGTCCCTGTCCGCGACGAACAGATGTGGCACGACCACCTCGCCGACGTCGACCTCCGACACCGCCGAGCCACGTTCGACCACGATGCCCGCGGGTTCGTGGCCCATGATGTGCGGCAGCCCGGGCACATAGGCCAAGCCGTCTTGGATGTGCAGGTCTGTACGGCATACGCCGCTGGACAGCGTCCTGACCAGAACCTCATCGGGTCCGATCCGAGGGATGGCTACCTCGCGGATCTCCAGCTCCTGCCCGATCCCGGTCAGGAGCGCGGCGCGCATGGTGGCACTCACCGCCACTGCTCCGCCCACTCCTCGAAGAACAGGCTCGCCGCTTCGGCGGTCGACTCGTAGTACCCGTAGCACCCCTCGGTGGTCACGAGCGTCGGCAGGCGCAGCCCGGCGATACGGCTGCCGAGGACGCCGAAGTCCTCCGTGTCCAGGCGGAGCGCACCGAACCCCTGTTCCCGCTGGGCGTCGTAGCCCAGGGCGAGGACGAGGTACCTGGGTTCGAAGCGACCGATCGCGTCCAACGCGGTCTCAAGCGCGGGCGCGTAGGCGGCGAACCCCGAGCCGGTGGGCAGCGGGAGGTTGAGATTGGCATGGGGCGCGTTGGGGCCTCCGGTCTCCTCGGAGAATCCGGCGACGTGGGGCCAGCCCTCGGCATGGATCGAGATCGTCAGGACCGACGGGTCGTCGTAGAAAACGGCCTGGGTGCCGTTGCCGTGGTCCTGGTCGATGTCGAGCACGGCGACCCGGCCGCTGCGGGAAAGCTCGCGTGCCGCGATGGCGGCGTTCGCGAACAGGCAGAGACCACCGCCCACGGTGGGCAGGGCGTGGTGCCCCGGAGGACGGCTCGGCACGAGCACCAGCGCCGGCGACCGGTCAGCGTGCTCCGCGGTTTGCGCGGCGACCGTGTTGGCGACCGTGTCGGCGAGCCAGCGGGCCCCCTGCTGGGAGGCTTCCGCGCTGCGCAGCGCTCCCTCGCACACCGCAGGTGTGGCACGCGTGACCTCGTCGAAGAAGTACTGCGTGTGCCGGCCCTCGAAGGTGCGCGGCTCGGAGACCCTCAGCTCGGGGAGCGCGACGACGTTCAGGGGGAACTTCGTGGCACCCTCCGGTCGTCGGCTGCCCTCCCTGACGAAGTCGACGTAGTCGCGGCTGTGCACGCTCAGCGCCGCCGCCCCGTCGTCCTGCTCCGGCGCGAGCCGTCTCGCGGCCGGGAACGATCGCCGGAAGGCCGCCAGCGTGGCCTCGACCGAGGTCGGGTAGACGACGCCGGGGAACTCCTGATGTTCGACGTAGGGTGCGGTCATCTCCGCGATGACCGTGGTCATGTCGTTCTTCGCTGTGGTGTTCATGAGGCCCCCAGTCGGCTCAGCGCCACCCGTACGGCGCGCACGAGCCAAGCCGTTACGAACCGGAGGAGTACCGCGGCTGCTCCTGCTCCGAGCAGGACGACGGCGACCACGGCTGTTCTCGGGCTCACTTCGAGTTTGATGTCTTGGAACATTCGCAGCGGCAGCGTCACCGCCGTCGGCCCGGACATGAAGGTGGCGACGACGACGTCGTCGAACGCGGCGAGGAAGGCGAACACGAAGCCGCTGACCAGGGCCGGGCGTAGCGCGGGGAGCAGGACGTGCCGGAGCACCGAAAGTGACCCCGCGCCCAGGCTGCGCGCGGCGTTCTCCAGTCGCACGTCGAGGTTGCGCAGTGCCGCCGCCGTGATGGACACCGAGAAGGGCAGTCCCAGGACCAGGTAGGGCAGGATCAGGCCCAGATTCGTGCCGACGAGGCCGTGCGGCGCCACGAGCACGAAGAATCCGAGGCTGTAGATCATCGGAGGGACGATCAGCGGCATCGCGACCAGGATCGCGATCGGCAACCGCGGGCGCCGCGGGCCTCGTACGAGACCGAAGGCCCCGAAGCCGCCGATGACGACGCTGACCGCGGCGGAGGTTGAGGCGATGCCCAGGCTGAGGAACGTGGAGCCGATCCACGCCTCGTCGGCGAAGTAGTCGGCGAACCACCGGGTGGAGTACTCCTGTGGCGGGAACGTCAGGTACGTCGCGTCGCTGAGGGACCAGATGGCCACGACGATCAGTGGCGTGACGAGCAGCGCCGCGCCCAGGATCCAGCCGCCCAGCAGGATGGGCAGGCGTAGCCGCCCGACGACGTCGAGACCGGTGTCGAGGATCCGCGCACGCAGGGCGCGCAGTTCCTCGTGCCGTTCGGCGGAATCCGCGGTGCCGCGAGAAGATCGCCGACGAGACCGCGCGGGCGCCTGCTCGGTGCCTCCGATGGAGAGCGAGGGCGCGAGGTAGCGGAAGAGGATGGCGAACAGCACCAGGACGATCAGCAGGAGCAGTGCGGCCTGCGCCGCGGCCCCGGCGGGATCGACGAGGTTCGAGAACCGCACGAGGATGGACTGCGCGATGAGCGCGTCACCGGGCCCACCGAGCAGCGCGGGCGTCACATAGAAGCCGAGAGTGCTGATGAAGACCAGGGCGGCGGCCGCCGTGACCGCCGATGACGTGGCAGGCCGATACACATGCCAGTGCGCGACGGCGGGCGAGGCCCCCAGGCTCTGCGCGGCGCGTACCGCGGCGCGGTCGATGCCGCTCATCACGCTGTAGATCGGCAACAGCGCCAGCGGCAGCAGGATCTGTACGGTTCCGATCAGCATGCCGGTCTGGTTGAACACCAGGTCGGGGGGAGTGTCGACACCGAGCAGCGCGAGCGTCTGGGCGACGAGCCCGTTCGGCGCGAGGATCGCGATCCACGCGTAGGAGCGGATCAGGATGCTCGTGAAGTACGGCACGAGCACCACGACCAGCAGCACGCCGCGCAGACGCTTGGGCATACGGGTGAGCGCGTAGGCCATGCAGTACCCGAGCGCGACACAGATCACGGTCGAGAGCGCGGCGATGACCAGGGTGCGGCGCATCGCGTGCCAGAAGACCGGAGAGGTCACCTGCTCGTGGTAGTTCTCCAGGGTGAATCCCTGCTCGCTGCGGAAGCTGTCCACCAGCAGCGAGCACAGCGGGACGACGAACAGCAGAGTCAGGACTGCGAGGAGCGGCACGAGAGTGAGCCACCGGTGGTCTGGCCGGCGCTGTGGGCGGGTAGCCGGACCACCGGTGAACTGCTCCGGAGAGCTGTCGACCGACATGGATCTCCTAGATCGAGGTCGTCTTGATCGCAGACAGGTCGTGGGCTACTTCGAAGCCCACGTTTGCCAGCGCTCGATGGCGACTTCCTCATTGGTCTTGTCTGTCCCCGGGGCGATGGCGGTCCACCAGTCGTAGTCCTGGGTCACGGCGGACGCGACGTTCTTCGGCGACGTCGGCAGCAGGGCCGCACGGTCGGCGGAGAGCAGGTCGAACGCCGCCGAGTTCGCCGGCGAGTAGGTGATCGCGTTCGCGAAGTCCGCCTGGGGCCCGGACTCCATCATGAAGGCCAGGAGCTTCTGCGCGTTCTTGACGTTCTTGGCGCCCTTGAGGATCGCCCAGTTGTCGTACTGGAGGATCGACTGGTTCCACGTGCTGGCCACCGGCGCGCCCTTGTCCTGGGCGCCGGCGACGCGGCCGTTCCATGCGCTGGTGACCGTCACCTGCCCACCGGTGAGCAGTTGGATGGGCTCGGCGCCGGTCTCCCAGAACTTCACCAGGTTCGGCTTGAGCTTGTCCAGACTCGCGAACACCCGGTCGTAGTCGATCGGGTAGAGGTCTTTCGGCGCCACGCCGTCGGCCATCGCCGCGATCTCGAACGTCGCGCCGCCTGCCCCCCACGAGCCCGGTGCGAGGGTCCGCTTCCCGGGGAACTTGGCGACGTCCCAGAAGTCCGCCCACGAGTTCAGTGCCTTGTCGCCGAGCTTGTCGGTGCTCCAGGCCGGAACGATGGAGATGTAGTAGGCGGGTACCGCGTCGTCGGCGGCCTTCACCGGGGAGATCTTGTCGCGGACGCCGTTTTGCCACAGCGTGTAGTCGATCGGTTCGAGCGCCGAGTTGTCGCGGAAGCGTTTGAGCACCGCGCCGTTGGGGTTCACCAGGTCGTAGGCCGGGGCGCCGGCCTTGACGCCCGCGAGCACGACGGCGGCGTCGAACTCACCGGGGCTGAGTACGACATCGATTCCCGTCTTCTTCTCGAACGGGTCGAAGAACGCCTTCTTCATCGCCTTGCCGAGGTCACCGCCGGGGTCGGGGACGACGACCGTACCGGCGGAAGGGGCCGCTCCTGAGTCGTCGCCGCTTCCGCAGGCGGCAGTCGTGAGCAGCGTGCTGACTGTCACCACCGCTCCCAGCACGGTTTTCCGAGAAAACTTCATCGGCCGAACCTTTCTGTCATGCAGATCTCTGACGCGGATTGAAGTCCTGGTCGGCGGCCTGGGCTCCAGGCGCCGCCACGACATCACGCCGATGAGGACGAACCCCGGCCCTCGACGTGGTAGCCCCGTGCCGCCCGGGCGTCCCAATGAACGGCGACCTGGTCACCTACGGCCCATCGGGTCTCCCGGAGGTTCTTGAGCGAGAGGCGCGCGTTCAGGTTCCCGATCGCCGTCTCGACGACGTGCAAGGCCGTCGCGCCCTCGTACAGCACTTCACTCACCGTGCCCGGCACGGCCGGCTCGTCGGCACCCTCAACGGGCAGCAGCGAGACCTGCTCCGGGCGCACCCCGACCTCGACGTCGCGGTCGGGCTCGAGCGACGCCGCGTTCTCCACGTCCCGGCGGTGACCCAGCCGGTCGCCGTCGAGCACGACGCGGACCCGGCCGTCGCCGTCGAGTACGGCGCGGCCACGAAAGAAGTTGGTCTCCCCGACGAAGTCGGCAACGAAGGCACTCGCCGGCCTCTCATACAGGTCGGTGGGAGTCCCGAGCTGCTCGATGGCGCCGTCGTTCATCACCGCGACGCGGTCGGCCATCGTGAGCGCCTCGCCCTGGTCGTGGGTCACGTAGATGACGGTCGCGCCGAGATTTCGCTGGAGGCGTTTGATCTCGACGCGCATGTGCTCGCGCAGGCGCTTGTCGAGCGCGCCGAGCGGTTCGTCCATGAGGAGAAGCGCGGGGCGGAACACGATGGCGCGGGCGAGCGCGACCCGCTGCTGCTGGCCACCGGACAGCTGGTCGGGGAAGCGGGTCGCGTACCCGTCGAGCTTGACCAGCTCAAGGGCGTGCTGAATGTGGCTGCGCTGTTCCCGCATCGACATCCGTCGCATCCGCAGCGGGAACCCCACGTTCTGGGCGACGGTCATGTGCTTGAACAGCGCGTAGTGCTGGAACACGACGCCGATCCCGCGCTTGTGCGGGGCCAGCCGCGCGACGTCCCGGCCGTTGATCCGGATCGCGCCCCTCGTGGGCTCCTCGAAGCCGGTGAGCATGTTGAGCAGCGTTGTCTTTCCCGCGCCGGAGGGACCCAGGATCGCCAGGAACTCACCGCTACGGATGCTCAGCGAGATACCACGCACCGCCTCGACAGTTCCGTACCTCTTCGACAGGCCGTCCAACTCAACCTCACCGCCCGTCGCGACCTGGTCGACGACCTGGACGCCCTCCGGCACCTCCGACATCCTCAACTCCTCGATAAAGTTGCAATCAATGCAACGCGTATGGCTGATGAACATAAGCAGCCTCGGAAGGTGTGTCAAGGGGGTCACCGGCGGTGAAGTGCTACATTCCTGGTCACCGGGGCCTGCTCAGAGCAGGGATGCGAACGCTTCCCGGCTCCAAGTGAGGAGTGATACGTTGTCAGGAGCGCAACACATCCCAGTGCGTGGCACGTCCCACCGCACGTTAGGAAATTCCGAGAACACGTCAGTCCAGGATCTTGGTAAGGAGAGAATCGTCTCTATGCCAGACGAGCGATCACGGGACAACAGCGACCTCGGGAGCATGTCGCATATCAGGCGCGGCCTCATGGTTCTTGAGCAACTGGCCACCAAGTCTGCGACGGCGGCCGAGGTAGGGCGGTTGGTCAACGTGAACCGCAGCAGTGCCCTGCGAATCCTTGGCGATCTCGTGGACGCCGGCTACGTCGCCCGCGACGACGCCACCAAGGAGTTCACCATCCGCCCGGAACGGTTCTACGGGCTGATCGTCAACCATCCCGCCCACGAGCAGTTGATAGAGAGGGTCGGTCCTCTGCTCAAGCGGTTGACCGGCGAGACCGGCGAGGCGTCGCTTTTCGCCGCCCCCGCCAGCGGCAACATGGTCTACGTCCAGTACCAGCCGTCATCGGAGGTGCTCACACTCCGTGAGCGACTCGGCACCGTACGGCCCATGCACTGCTCCGCGGTGGGCAGGGCCTACCTGTCGACGTTCGACGGCACCACCCTCGACGAGGTCCTCGGCACCCTGAACTACTCAGGCGGTACAGAACGTGCCCCCAAGGGGCCGCTGGAGCTGCGCCAACGGGTCGAGGAAGCCCGCAACGTCGGCTTCGCCCTCGATGTCGACGAGACCCTCGTCGGTGCGTCCTGCGTCGCGGCACCTCTGAATCACAGTGGCAGGTGCATCGGTTCGATCGCCCTGTCCGGGCCGACCTCCCGCATGCCACAGAACCGTCTCGTCGAACTCGGGGCCGTCCTGGTCCACGAAATCACGTATACGTTCTGATTCGGAGCCGAACGTCGAGATACCCACGTGATCACGCTTCTCAATTATGACTTGTCCGTAAGCTGATGGTGTGTCCCCCACACTGGTCCTGCTTGACGGCGTCCGCTGGGAGGGTGTGCACGTGATCGGCGATCGCGCGCAAACCCTGCTGGCTGTGCTCGCCATGCACGGGCGTGCGGGGGTCAGCGGCGAGCGCCTGATCGAGGAGTTGTGGCCCGACGAGGCTCCGGCCAACCCGGCGAAGGCGCTGCAGGTGGTCGTCTCGCGGACCAGGGCGGCGACCGGTGCCGACGTCGTGGTGCGGATCCCGCGTGGTTACCGGCTCGGGCTGCCCGCCGGTCAGGTGGACGCGCTGTTGCTCGGCGCGCTGGTGGAACAGGCACGGGCCGCACTGGGCGAGGACGACATGGCGCTCGCGCGTCGCCACGCGGAAGAGGCCATGGGTCTCGTGGCCGGCGGCGTGGACGGTGCCACGGGCCCACTCGCCGAGCTGAGGGGCGTCGCGGCGGGATGGGTGGCCGAGGCGCGACGGGTGGCGGCGATCGCGCGGGGCCGGAGCGGCGCTCACGAGGGCGCGCTGCCGCTGCTGGAGGAGGCCGCGGCCGGTCGGCCGCACGACGAGGAGCTGCTCGCCTGCCTGCTGCGCAGCGAGGCAGCCGTACGAGGTGCCGCCGCCGCTCTTGAGCGTTACGAGCGGTATCGCGCGGGCGTGGTCGCGCGGCTCGGCACAGAACCGGGGCCTGAGCTCGCCCGCGTGTACGCCGAACTCCTCGTCGCCGATCGGCCGGTGCGTGAGGGCATTCTGTTCGACGGTTCCTCGCTGCTCGGCCGCGACGGCGACATCCGTGCGGTGCACGCCCTGTTGCAGACGAACCGGGTGATCTCCATCATCGGCCCTGGCGGGCTGGGCAAGACGCGGCTGGCTCATGTCGTCGGCAGGAACGCCGCGCAGCCCATCGCCCACTTCGTCGAGCTCGTCGGCGTCTCCTCGCCGGAGGGCGTGGTGGGCGAGGTGGGCTCGGCGCTCGGGGTCCGGGACTCGGTCAGCGGGCGTCGCACCCTGACCCCCGGGCAGCGCTCCGACGTTCGCGCCCGGATCGCCCAGCATCTCGACCAGGCTCCCGCGCTGCTGATCCTGGACAACTGCGAGCACGTGATCGAGGCCGTCGCCGACCTGGTGGCGTTCCTGACCGTGACGACCCGCGACCTGCGGGTGCTCATCACCTCGCGCGCCCCCTTGTCGATCCCCGCCGAACGCGTCTACCTGCTCGGCGAGCTGCCCACGGGCGACGCGGTCGAGTTGTTCCGGCAGCGCGCCACGGCCGCCCGCCCGGGGGTGCGGATCGACACGGGAGTGGTCGAGGCGGTCGTCGCCCGCCTCGACGGGCTGCCGCTCGCGATCGAGCTGGCCGCGGCCAAGGTGCGGGTGATGTCGGTTGAGGAGATCGCGCGGCGCCTGGCGGATCGGTTCGCCCTGCTGCGCGGCGGGAACCGCACGGCCCCCGACCGGCACCAGACGTTGCTCGCGGTCATCGACTGGTCGTGGAATCTGCTGGACGAGCCGGAACGGCAGGCGTTGCGCTGGTTGTCGCTGTTCGGCGACGGTTTCACGCTGGCCGCGGCCGAGCACGTGCTCGGCCCGGACGCCCTGCACGTCGTGGACGCGCTGACCGAGCAGTCGATGCTGAGCGTCCGCGAGACGACGTACGGCCTGCGCCACCGGATGCTGGAGACCGTCAGGGAGTTCGGGCGGATGCGGCTGAAGGAGGCGGGGGAGGAGACACCCGCTCGGGAGGCGCAGCGGGCCTGGGCGGCGGCGTACTCCCTCGAACACGCCTTCGGGCTGTTCAGCCCGGCGCAGTTCGCGGCGGTCGACGCGCTGCGCGCCGAGGAGGGCAACCTCGCCGATCTGCTCCGGCAGGCTCTCGGCGAGCCCGATCCGGTCACGACGGTCCAGTTGCTGGTCGGCGTCGGCGCGCTGTGGTCGATCCGTGGCGACCACCCCCGGATCCTCGTTCACCGGGACGCGATCATCCAGGTGATCGGCGGCTGGACGCCGCCGCCGTACCTCGTCGAGGTGACCAGGGCCTCCGTGCTGCTCACGCTCATGAACACCGTGATCATCACCGACCGCAGCATCGATCCGCTGCGCGCCCTCCTCCGTAGGCTGCCCACCGATGACACGACGGATCCCCGGGTGGCGGCGATGGCCACGGTGCTGCTCGCGTGCGACGTGGCCGACGGCGCCGACGTGCGCGGCAGGCTGGCGGAGTTGTGCCGGAGCACCGACCGTGACGTGGCCCTGGCGGCGATGCAGATGAACGTCCACGTCCTGGAGAACGCGGGAGAGGCGACCGGGGCGATCGAGGTCGCCGAACGGACCCTGACGATGCTTCGCGAGGACGAGGGGCCGTGGTTCGCCGCGATCATGCACGCCGTGCTGGCCCACCTGGTCATGCAGCTCGGCGACCGTCGACGGGCGGTCGGACACGCGCGGACCGCCATCCCGGTGCTGAGCCGGATCGGCGCCACCGACGACGAGACCCAGCTCCGCTCGGTGCTGCTGGTCTCCGCGCTCGCCGACGGCGATCTCGACGCCGCCGAGGCCGAGCTCGCCGAGATCACCCGGATCAACGACAGCGAGGCGGTGCTCGGCGGGATGGCGATCGTCTCGTTGTGCGCGGCCGAGCTCGCCCTCGCCCGCGGCGAGACGGCCGTCGCGCTCGCGGAGTATCGCCTGGCCGTCCAGCGGGCGCGCGACCTGCGCCTGCCGGGGGTGCCGTACATGGAGTTCACGCCGTGGACGATCATCGCGATGTCGGTCGCCCTGACGGCGTACGCGTACCACGCCTCGCAGGAAGACGTCCGGTACGGCGAGGAGCTGTTCTCCGTCGTCCGGGGCTACAACCTGCCGGCCGTGGAGAACCCGGTCTTCGACTACCCGATATGCGGCTCGATGCTCTTCGCGCTCGGTGCCTGGGGGCTGCTGCGCGAGGCCATGGCCCCTCGCGACGCGATCGGGTTGCTGGTGCTGGCCGAGCGGTTCGCGTACTACAGCAGCATGCCCAGCATGACCTTCGGGCGGATCGAACCGTACGCGGAGCGGGCCGCGCCCGGGATGATCGCCGCAGTGCGGGCCGAGTACGGCGACCGACGCGGCTCCGACCTGCTCGACGAGGCGCGGAGTCTCGTCGAGCAGGTCTCAGGGCGTGACGGGCGGAGGTCACATGTGCCGCTTGTAGCTGCGCACCGACAGCGGCGCGAAGATCGCGATGACGATCAGGCACGCCAGGAGCGTCCAGGCGACCTCTCCGCTGACGAGGGCGTTGTTGGCGAGGTCACGGGTGGCCGTGACCAGGTGTGAGACCGGGTTGATCCGTACGAACGCGGCCAGCCAGCCGGGCAGGGTCTCGACCGGGACGAACGCGTTCGACAGGAACGTCAGCGGAAACAGGATCATCATCGAGATGCCCTGTACGGCCTGGGCGCTCCGGGCGATCGTGCCGACCCAGGTGAAGACCCATGCCAGCGACCAGCCGGTGAAGATCGCCAGCAGGATCGCGGCGAGCACACCGCCTGCTCCGCCGCCCGGGCGGTAGCCCATCACCAGACCCATGCCGAAGGTCAGGGTGGCCGCGATCGTGTAGCGCAGCAGGTCGGCCACCATCGGGCCGGCGAGCGGCGCGATCCGGGCGATCGGTAACGACTTGAACCGGTCGAAGACGCCCTTCTCCAGGTCCTCGCGGAGTTGCGTGCCCGTGGCCATGCACGTCGTCAGCACGGTCTGGGCGATGATGCCGGGGATTATCTGGGGAAGGTAGCTCCCCACGTCGCCGGCGACGGCACCGCCGAAGATGAAGGCGAACATCGCGGTGAACAGGATCGGCTGAAACACCACGTCGAAGAGCTGCTCCGGGTTGCGGCGCATCTTCATGAGCGCCCGCCACGCCATCATCAGGGTCTGGCTGAGGGTCTCCCCCATGGAGACGTGCCGCCGGGCGGCCGCCACGCGGTCGGCGGCACGGACCGCCTCGCGGGTGGGGGCGATCATGGTGCTCATCGGTTCTCCTCCGTGCTGCTCTCGTCGTCCTTGTCTGTTTCGTGGCCGGTGAGGGCGAGGAACACCTCGTCCAGGCTGGGCTTGGCCACGCTCACCGAGGAGATCGACACCCCGGCGGTGCGCAGCGCGATCAGTACGTCCGCGGCCAGGTCGGCCTGGTCGAGGGCGACGTTGATGCGGCCCTGTTCCGGGCTGAGGATCGGCTCTGAGCCGAGGACGCGCCGTACGATCTCCATGGCGGTCGGCGCCTCGCCCGGTTCGGCGAGCCGCAACTGGAGGGCGGAGTTGCCGACCGCGGTTTTCAACTCGTCGGGGGTGCCCTCGGCGACTTTGCGGCCGTGGTCGATGACGGCGACGCGATCGGCGAGCTGGTCGGCCTCGTCCAGATACTGCGTGGTCAGCAGCACCGTGCAGCCGTCGGTGACCAGACCGCGGATGGTGTCCCACATCTGGCCGCGCGTGCGCGGGTCGAGACCGGTGGTCGGCTCGTCGAGGAAGATCAGCGGCGGCCTGGTGATCAGGCTGGCCGCCAGGTCGAGGCGTCGGCGCATGCCTCCGGAGAACTGCGAGATCGGTTTGTCGGCGGCTTCCTCCAAGCCGAACTGGCCCAGCAGCTCCGTGGAGATGCGCCGGGCGCGCGGCGCGGCGATGCCCTGCAGGCGGCTGAAGAGCCAGAGGTTCTCGCGGGCGGTGAGGTTCTCGTCGACCGACGCGTACTGTCCGGTGACGCCGACCAGTTGCCGGATCACGTGCGGGTTGCTCGCCACGTCGACCCCGAAGATCTCGGCACGGCCCGCGTCGATCTTCAACAAGGTGGCCAGCATCCGCAGCGTGGTGGTCTTGCCTGCGCCGTTCGGGCCGAGGACGCCGAAGATCTCACCGGGATGTACGTCCAGATCGATCCCGTCGACGGCACGGTGCGCGCCGAACGTCTTCACAAGCCCTTCCGCACGTACGGCCAGATCGGTGCCCCTGTCGCGGATCGGGCCGCCCCCGGTACGTCCGAGTTCTGTGATGCTCATGGCTTAACTCTCGGCGACGCCGGTTTCACGGCACCCTCGACCGGGTTTCACCGATTGCCGGGAGCTTCGCGGATTCGTCCCCGGGCTCGACCCCTGAACCGGCGGATGAGAAAGCTGAGGTTATCGGCGTGCCGCGGTGGTGGTGAGTCTGGGTCTTACGACGCGCTGGGGCGCGGAGTGGATGAGTTCGTAGTCGCGGCTGATCGCGCTCGCCGTTCTGAGGAGGAGCGGGAGCAGTTCGTCGATCAGTTGTGAGTGACTGACCTCGGCGGTGATGGCCGTGACGTTGACCGCCGCGATGGTCTGGCCGTCGCCGTCACGCAGGGGAGCGGCGACGGAGCGGACGCCGGCCGCGACCTCCTCGTCGGTCGAGGCCCAACCGCGGGCGCGGATCTCGCGGAGTTCGGTTTCGAGGTCATCGGCGGTCTTCCGCCGGTGAGGTGTGATCGCTGAGCGTGTCGGGGTGGTCAGGGCGGTGCGCAGGTCGTCGGCGTCGAGGGACGCGAGGAGGACTTTCCCGAGGGCTGTGCTGGAGGCCGGGAAGCGGGTTCCGACGTCGACGCGGACGGAGACAACCTTGGGGACCTCGACACGGGCGACGTAGAGGATGTCGGATCCGTCGAGCTGGGCGACGGAGGCGGCCTGGTTGGTATAGGTGACCAGGTCGCTCAGGTGGGGGTGCGCGACCTCCCAGAGCCCGGTGGAGAGGGTGTAGGCCATGCCGAGTTCGAGCACGCGGGGGGTGAGGACCACGCCCTCGGAGGTCGATCGGACGTATCCGAGGTGCTCGAGCGTGAGGATGATACGGCGGGCGGTCGGCCGGGCCAGGCCGGTGGCGGTCGCGATGTCGGTGAGGGACATCGGCACGCGCCGTGAACCGAAGCATTTGAGCACGTCGAGTCCGCGGGCCAGCGCCTCGATGAAGTCGGGGCCTGCGTTGTCGCGTGACATCTGGGTCCTTTCGCTGGGCTCCGGGGTGACAGGTTGGCGGAGGTCTTCCCGTGCTGTCCGGCAATCGGTCCAGTGTCCGGATTCCTTGGTCCGTCGTTTTTGGCGGCTTTTGCTGGGCGGCTGAGTGGATCCAGCCCTTGACGGGTCTTGAATACAGGATCGCATGTTTCCGCCCTACGCCGGGCGACCGTTAGGCGGCCGATTGACCGTTGAACGGCAGACCTCATGGGAGGACGTTCCCATGAAACCCGGCCGGTCTCATGGGAGGACGTCTCATGAGACCCGGCAGGCCTCATGGGAGGACGTCCCATGGCGAATACGCAAAGCGGTGGGTGGCCGAGCGTGCCGCGCAGCACGGCGTCGACACCCGGAGCCTGGAGTTCCACACCGTTCCCGACCAGAGCGCGGCGCTGCGCCACGAC
>NZ_JBFBCE010000035.1:68818-97378 GCF_040689595.1 Streptosporangium sp. NPDC051023
TTCTTTCCTCCCTTTTTCTTTCTCTACTGCGGGGGGGGGGGGGCCCCCGCGCCCCCCCCCCCCCCCCCACCGCTGCCTGACCCGCGACCACGAGGCCGTGCCCGCCTGCCCCGAAGCCGTGATCCACCTCATGACCTGCCGTCCTACCGGCGAACCCCCTCACCTGGCGAGACGGCCGAACACCGAAGCGGACGGAATCCTTGATCAAACGCCCACTAGGCGCCGCGGGTCAGTCGTCCTGCGGCGCTCGGGAAGAGGTCTGCCGCGCGTCGCTTGACGCCTTCGGCTTCCTCGATGGACAGGGCGCCGCACTCCGTGAGATCGCGAAGGTTCGCGTCGGCGGACGCCTCGGTCGTGCACGGGGCACCCCAGTCGCTGCCGTAGACGATGTGGTCGGCGCCGACGGTGGCCATCGCGGGAAGCAGCGACTGCACGGCGGCGGTCGCCGCCGTGTCGACATAGAGCGTCGAGACCTGCTCGTCGATTTCGTCCGCCGTTATGCCCTGTGGCACCCATGCCTCGCCGCCGAGGAGGCGCAGCCGTCCGGTCAGCGCGGGGAAGGCGCCCCCGCAGTGAGCGATGACGAAGGTGATGTTCGGGTATCGCGTGAACGTCTTGCGGAACAGCATGTCGAAGACGGTCCTGGCGGTCTCGAAGGCCACCTCGTACAGCGGCGCCGGGTGATCCAGGACAGGGGGGCGACGCGCGTCCGGGTGGACGAACACGACGGCTCCCCAGTCGTCGAGCTGCGCCCACAACGGCGCGAGTGAGCCGTCGCCCAGGTGGACACCGTTGTAGTCGGCCGTGACCGCGAACCCGTCGGCGTCGAGGTGCTCGTGTGCCCGCCTCGCCTCCTGCAGGGCGGCTGACGGATCATCGGTGGGCAGTCCCGCCAGGAGACCGAACCTCGATGGATGGTCCGCCACGAGTTTCGCGCCGTAGTCGTTCGAGGCGCGAACGGCGGGCACCGTGCTCGGGATGTTGCTCAACAGCTGCATGGCGGTTCCCGACGCGTCCATGTAGGCCAGTGTCCGCTCCAGGGACCATTCGTAGGGCTCAGGGAAGTAGATCCCCCTGCCGAGCATGGCCTGCCATGCGCGGGCTCGCTCGTCCTTCGTGCTCGGCGGGGAGAAGTGCGCGTGGATGTCGATACATCCGTCGGCGCGGGCAGTCGTCTGGTGCAGCGCGGTGACCATGGCGTCCTCGCCTTTCCGTACTGTCGTCGGTCGCAATGCGGATCTTCTCGGGTGAGGGTGAGGGTGAGGGTGACCACCGGCTCCACCTCGATGCGATCCGCAGAGCGACCGGGCGCGAACGGATGATCACCGTCTCTCAGTTCTCGACGCGGGACTACGCGCGCCGCGGCTGCCCGCCGGTGAACAGCGCGAGGCCCTCCTCGATCTCCCGGAGCGGGCTCCGCTCCAGGCTCGGCGCCAGCAGCGCCCGCGCCTCGGCCGGGGAGATCAGCGCTGACGGGTCCACCTCGTCCACCCGCCAACTGCCGCTGTCGTCGTAGATGTACTCGCCCGCGAGCCGCCCGTCGCGATAGGGCCAGCTCGCCGCGAAGTTGTGCGAAACCTGGTAGGTGCCCTGGCGGTCGACGTCCTCACCGGCGAGCGCCGGGTCCGTGCCGCGGACCACCTGGGCGAAGACGGCCTCGATGAAGATGCCGTGGTCCGAGACGGCCACCTGCTCCTCCAGGGCGCCGAACACGTTGACACCCTCGGAGACGATGTGCGAGTAGAAGCTGCGGACCTCGTCCATGCCGTCGCACACCGTGGTCCTGCCCCGCTCGGTGATCCGGTAGATCGGGTGGTCCACCATCATGATGGGCGTGAGAATGTCCTCCCAGAAGCCCGAAACCTCCAGCAACGCGTGCCGGCGGTAGTTCTTCAGCATGTGCCGATGCATCGGGTTCTCGACGACCGCGAGTGCGGCGTCGACACCTTCGGTGATGTCACGGACGTCAAACACCTTCATCGTTGTCTCCTTTTCCACTGTCAATCGCATGGGTGCCTGCCGATACCGGCACGGGCGGGGGAGCCGTCCGCTCCCCGAGGTAGGCGCTGGCCAGTTCGTCGATCCTGGGCCGCATCTCGTCCGTGGTCCCCGAGGCCGCCATCGTCCCGCCGGCCATGACGTAGACGCGGTCGACCCACCGCAGCGCCACGTGGACGTGTTGCTCGACGATGAGGACCCCGCATCCCCGTTCGGCCGCGATGCGGCGAAGCACCGGGAAGAAGGCGTTGACGATCAGCGGCGCGAGACCCAGGCTCATCTCGTCCACGATCAGCAGGCTCGGGTCGCGGCACAGAGCCCGCGCGAGCGCGAGCATCTGCTGTTCTCCGCCGGAGAGCGCGGCGACCCTGCGGCCACCGAGTTCCCCCAATGCGGGGAAATACTCCAGCACCCACTCCGGTGTCTTTCGCGCACCACTGGCGAGCCGGATGGTCTCGTCCACCGTCAGGGACGGGAACAGCGACCGATCCTCGGGGACGTGCTGTATGCCCGCCCGTGCACGTTGCGCGGGCGCCAGTCCGGCCACCGACCTGGCGGCCAGCCGGATCTCACCCGAGTACGTGTTCACCAGGCCGGAGATCGCGAGGAGCGTCGTGGTCTTTCCCGCGCCGTTGGCACCGAGCAGGGCCACCAGTTCGCCCTGCTCCACCGAGAGGCTGACGTCGCGCACGACGGGTACGGCCGCGTATCCGGCTGTCAGGCGCTCCACTTCCAGCAGGCTCACCGCGCCCCCTCGGTCGACAGGCTCTCTTCGAGCGTTCCCTGCTCGTCGGTGCCCAGGTAGGCCGCGATGACCTGGGGGTCGTTCCGTACCTCCCCGGGGGCGCCACCGGCGATGACCGCACCGAAGTCGAGGACGTACACACGGTCACAGATCCCCAGGACGAGCGGCATGTCGTGATCGACGAGGACGACCGACGTGCCCGAGGCGACGACATCACGCAGGATCTCGCCCAGCAGGTCGCGTTCGCGCCCGTCCAGCCCGGCCGCGGGTTCGTCCATCAGCAGCAGCTTCGGGTCGCCGGCCAGCGCACGGGCGATGCCGACCAGAACACGCTGTCCGTGCGACAGCTCGCCGGGCATCCGGTCGGCCAGCCGGTCCATCCCCAGGCGTGCGAGAGCATCGGGCTCCTTCCGCTCGCCGTCCCGACGGGGCAGGACGGTGCCGAAGGCCTTTGACCGGCGGGGAACCGCCATCTGCACGTTCTCGGAGACGGTCAGGTCCTCGAAGAGCTGCAGTGTCTGCCAGGTCCGAGCCACCCCCATGCGAGCCCGCTCCGACGGCCGACGATGCCGGATGTCCCGTCCGTCGAACGTGAGGGCGCCACTCGTGAGCGTGGCGAATCCGGTGATCGCGTCAAGCAGTGTGCTCTTTCCCGCGCCGTTCGGGCCGATCACTCCGACCAGTTCCGCCGGCATGATCTCGATGTCGACCTTTCTGAGCGCGCACACGCCGCCGTAGTGCAGGGAGAGCGCCTCCGCGCGAAGGAGCGGGTCGGCCATCACGACTCTCCCATCGCTGTTTCGCCACGTCGCCGCTGTTTCCAGGGCGCCTCACGCAGGGCGCGTGCCCCGTCGGCGATGCTCACGGCGACGCCGTTCGGCGATCCGATCACGGTCAGGATCACGGCGAGTCCCGCGAACAGGGGCTGGTAGTCCGGACCTATCCCCAGCCACGTCGTCACGGCGTGGAACAGGAGACCCTGCGAAACCAGCAGGCCGCCGACAAGTGCGCCGCTGACCGTTCCGACCCCTCCCAGTACGGCGACGCCGAAGAACGCGATGGAGGTCAGCGGTCCGAAGCGATCCGCGCTGACACCGGCGAAGTTGTAGCCGTACAGCACACCGGCGACCCCCGCGAGAAGGCCGCCTATCGCGAAGGCGGTGGTCTTGACGGCACCCACGTTCACGCCGGCCGCCGCGGCGGCGGCCTCGCTGGAGCGGACGGCCAGCATTCGTGCGCCGAGGGCCGATCGCCGGACCTTGACCACGAGGAGCGCGCACCCCAGAAGGACGAAGAAGACGACGAGGCCGAATCCGCTGCTGGGCGACTCCGACCCCCAGAACGAGTGGGCCGGGGAGATCTCCATGCCGAAGACCGTGATCGGCGCGACGTTCGCGGGCCGCAGTCCGCTGCCCCACTGCGGGTTGCCGAACCAGAACCGCTGGGCGGCCACGCCGCCGGCCAGCGTCAGCACTGCCAGCTGGAGCCCGCGCACCCGACGTGCCGGCACCGAGAACAGCAGGCTTGTCGCCACCGCCGCCGCGATGCCGGCGAGCGGCGGCAGCGGGAACGGGAGGTTCGCGTCGCCGCCGATCGCGGCGGTCACGTATCCGGCGGCCCCGGCCACGGCCATCTGGGCGAAGGAGATCTGGCCCACGAAGCCCGTCGTGACGACGACCGACAGGCAGAGCATGGCCCCGAGCATCGTGTTGATCAACGCCTGGCGCCAGTCGAACGAAAGCCCTGCCAGCGCCACGACGACGACCACGGTGCCCGCGACGGCGGCGGGCCCGACGTGCCGAGGCTGGGGCGCGCGGGGCATCGAGGGCGTGACCGCCGTCAGCCTGTCCGGCAACGCCCGTCCCCTGAGGTAGAGCACGACGGCGAGCACGAGGAAGGGCACCACCTCGGTCACGCCCGGCAGCGGGGCGCCGTCGGCCTGGGGAAACCACGGCTGTCCCTGGAAGAGGGCGATCAGCGAGTTCACCATCCCGAGTCCGAACGCCGTGGCGACGGTGACGCCGAACGATGAGAAACCACCGAGCAGGGCGGCGGTCAGCACCGGGACGACCAGGAGCGTGAAGGTCACCGGCTGCAGCTGCGTCGTGGGCGCCGCGAGCATGCCGAACAGCCCTCCGAGCACGCTCGCGATCACCCAGTTGGCGGACTCAAGACGAGCGGTGGACAGTCCCAGGAGCACCGAGCCCTTCCTGCTGTCCGCGGCCGCCCGGGTCGCGATTCCGAACCGGGTGTAGCGGTAGAGCGTCCAGAGCAGAGCCGTAACCGCGACCACGAGACCGGCCAGGAGCAGGCGGTCCTCCGGAATCGAGACACCGAGCAGGTCGACCGGTTCCTGTGGCAGGACCGCCGGGGCGGCGACCGGATCGGCTCCCCAGCGAAGAACGATCATCGCCTGCACCGTCAGTAGGACGCCCGACGACGCGACGATCTTGGCGAGCGGACCCGCCTTCGCCAGGGGCCGGTAGACCAGCAGGTACTGCAGCATGCCGAGACCGGCCGCCAGCGCCAGACCGATCGCCAGGGCGGGCAGGGTGCCGAGTGGTTCGTGGCCGGCCGTCAGCTGGATCGACGGCGGCAGCACCAGAGTCCCGGTCGTCCGCAGCTCGGAGTACACATAGGCGGAATAGGCCGCGGTGGCGCCCGCGGCGATGTTGATGACGCCCGACGAGCGGTACGTCACCACCATGCCGGTGGCGAGCCCGGCGATGAGCGCGCCGTACCCGAGCCCGAGCATCATGAAGGCGAGGATCTGTTCGGTGCTCATCGGCGGACCCCGGGGACGGCGTCGGCCGGTGGAACGCGTCGCGCTGTCATTTCGTGATGCCGATGCTCTCGGCGTTCACTTCGATGGAGCGGTCCCATCGGCCGCCGCCCTGATAGCCGGTCAGGAAGACGGTGGTCGAGCAGAGCGACGGAAGGCCCTTGTCGGCGAGGAAGCCGCAGGTGACGCGGTCAGGCCCGAGGAACAGCGGGCCGCGGAACCCCTTCCACCAGTCGGAGACGGCCGCGGGCTTGGGGGCGGCGCCCAGCTGGTTGAGCATCTTCGCGTCCAGGATGATCGAGTCCCAGGCGTAGGGCGCGAGCCCGCCGACCTTCGCCTGCGGGGCGTAGGCGTTCATGACGCTTCGGTAGATCGCGGCCTGCTCGTCCGTCTGGGGTGACAGCACGTTGCGGGACTGTCCCACGTATGTCCACTTCGGCAGGTCGCCGCCGTTCGCCTGGCGCACGGAGTCGTCGGTGCAGAAGTCGAGTGCGATGACCGGCGCCTTGACGCCGAGCTGCTGTACGGCGCGCGCGGTGGGGACGCAGCTGGGCGTGTTCGAGATCCGCACCACCGCGTCCGCGTCGAGTGCTCCCGCCGAGACGAGCGCGGAGGCGACGTCGGCGGAGCCGGTCTGGGTGGCGACCTGTTTGAACGAGACTCCGAGCTGACCGAACGCGGCCGCGACCGACTTGGCGCCGAAGGCCGAGCCGGGGTCGTCGCCGTCGTAGACCACGGCGACGTGCTTGGCCTTGAGGACGTCGGCGACGTACTTCGCGATACCGCCCTGGATTCCGTACGAGCCGGGCCAGGGCTGGTACACCCCCTGCGCGGCGACGTCCGTCGGGGAGGCCGGCGTCTGCCCGACGACCGCCTTTCGGCCGTTCAGAGTGCTGTAAACGGCCGCGGTCCCGACGGTCAGCAGGCTGAGCTGGACGACCTGGATCCGTTCGTCGTTGGCCATCTTCTGCGCGCAGTTCAGTGCCTCCTCCTGCGCGGAGACGACCACGCAGGGGACGAGCGTGAGCGGGCGGCCCTGGACGCCTCCCAGCTTGTCGTTCACGAATGTGACGGCCGCCTCCGCCGCGACCTGCGCCTCGGGGAAACTTGGGATGCCGCCGTGCTGGGTGATGAAGCCGATGTAAACCGGCGGCTTGCTCGCGTCCGCGCTCCCCGGCGTGCCACCGACGTAGGTGCTCAGGGTGCTCTGCGCGACGCTCAGGCTCGGTAGTCCGGCCGCGCTCGCCTCTGACCCCGATCCGGCCGTGACCGCCGCGGAAGGCGCCGCGCTCGCTCCCGTCTGTCCGTTCGATCCCGTGCTGGAGCAACCGGTGAGTCCCAGGAGGACTCCGGTGCTTGCTGCTGCGATCGCGCGCCAGGTACGCCTGCTGCCACGTGTGTAGTCGGTCATTCGCTGACGCCCTTCATGTCGCGGTCGTTCGAGGTGAGCCCGATTTCCGGGTCATGACCGTAAATCCATCCGTTGTGCGTCAACGGGTCCTCCTTTGCGAATGACTCATCCCTGGCCTGTTGCGCCGGTCCGTCGGGCAGGTGGTTGGTCTCGGCCCTGCCTCGGCTCGCCTGCTGCACCCGGGTGGCTCGTGGTCGGCGGATCTTCTCGTAGCGTTCGAGAGCGGCCGACGGGTCCGCGGGCTGATCGACGAGGCAGTGAGCGAGCACCGCGGCGTCTTCGAGCGCCTGGGCGGCCCCTTGGGCGTAGAACGGGAACATGGGGTGTGCCGCGTCGCCGACCAGCGCGATCGGGCCGTTGGTCCAGCGAGGCAGCGGATCACGGTCCAGGAGTGCCCACTGGCCGGTACGGTCCGCCGCCGCGAGCAGCGAGGTCAGCTCAGGCGCCCATCCACCGAACTCCGCTCGCAGGTCCTCGACCCGGCCCTCGGCCGACCAGGACTCGGTCGTCCAGTCATGCGCCGGTCCGAAGGCGACGATGTTGATCTGTGTGCCCGCGGAGATCGGGTAGTGCACGAGGTGGCGGTCCGGCCCCAGCCAGAGTGTCTGAACGGGACGCAGTGCGAATGCCGGAGCCCGGTGCGCCGGTACCAGGCAGCGGTAGGCGCACATTCCCGAGAAGCGCGGCGACCCGGTCTGCCCGACGAACCGTCCGACGGTGGTGTGCACCCCGTCGGCGCCGATGACGACGTCGGCCACCGTTCGTGATCCATCGGCGAAGGTGATCTCGACGCCTCGGGTGAGTCGCTCCAGCTCGACGACACGGCTGTTCAGCCGCAGCGCCGATTCGGGAACTGCGGCCCGGACCACGTCGAGGAGATCGGCACGATGGGTGACATAGCATTGCTCACCGTAGCGGCGCTCGCATTCGTCACCGAGTTGCTGGGAGAACAGCACCTGTCCGTCGGCCCAGCGCCGGAACTCCCAGCCGATCCGCAGCGCGACCGCGCGTTCCCGTAGGCGCTCGAACTGGCCGAGGCGGCGCAGCAGCCGTACGGCATTGGGCGAGACGACAAGCCCCGCCCCCACCTCGGCCAGCTTTTTGGCCTGCTCGTAGACGGTCACATCGATTCCGGCGCGGTTGAGGAAGGCCGCGGTGGCGAGGCCGCCGATCCCTCCGCCGACCACGGCCACCCGTGGGCCTGGCGGGGTCGGCTTGTCGCGGATGCCCATTCGCATACTCCTGTCGATCTGGGGGTGAGACCGGCGACGCCGCCGACGTGAGCGGCAAGGGCGTTCCGGGGCGCGAGCGCGAATGTCCCATCGGTGAGGCGGCGGGTGTGCCGGGGGCCAGACCGTAGACTCGCTTTGCGGGCTGCCCCCTACGATCCACGGCGGGCGCGGCGCGCCGCAGCATGATGTCCGTTGAACGGACTCCTTCCTGGTCCGAGCCACTCGGCGAGCCGCACAATGACATCGATGCCACTGCTATCGCGAGTAGGTGATCGACATGGCCAACAGCACCGAACGTGGCCGCACGGTCACGTCCCGGGCATTCGCTGTCCTGGGCGCGTTCACTCCTGCGCAGCCGGAGTTGACGCTCGCCCAGATCTGCCGGATCACGGGCCTTCGCCACGCCACCGCGCATCGGCTGATTCGCGAGCTGGTCGGCTGGGGGGCGTTGGAACGCACCCCACACGGCGCGTACGTGATCGGCCTGCGGCTGTGGGAGCTTGGCACGCTCAACCCGCGCGGGCTGCCCCTGCGCGTTCGTGCGATGCCGTTCATGGAAGACCTCCACGCCGTCACGCGGCAGCATGTACAGCTCGCCGTCCTTGACAGCGGCGAGGCTCTCGTCGTCGAACGGATCTCCGCGGCCGACGCGATACCCGTCGTGTCCCAGGTGGGCGGGCGGTTGCCGCTGCACGCCTCCGCCGTGGGCAAGGTGCTTCTGGCGCACGCGGACGAGGACCTGTTCGCCGAGGTGGTCCGAGACGGCCTGGCCCGTTTCACCGCGGCGACGGTCACCGACGAGGCCGGACTGCGCGTGGCGCTGGCCGAATGCCGGCGGACGGGCGTCGCCGTCGTACGGGAGGAGATGAGCGTGGGCGCCTATTCGGTGGCGACGTCGATCACCGATGCGAAGGGACGCGTGGTCGCCGGGCTCTCCGTGGTGGGACCCGATCCGGCGATCCACCGGCTGGTACCGGCCGTCGTGATGGCCGGCCGGGGCATCTCCCGCGGCCTGACCTCAATGCCGGGCCCGGCGGGCGGGGACGACGACGCTCTCCCCTGTGGACGGCCGCCGACCCGCGAACCGGCCAGGGCGGGCGGCGGATGAGCCACGGAGCCGGGTGACGGAGCCGGGTGACGGTGCCGGGTGCCCGGTTGACGGCTGCCGGTTGACGGTGGTCCCGGGAACCGGGCCAGGCGTCACGCCTCGGCCGGCGCGAGCACGATGTCGAAGCGCGCCGTGGACCAGGTGCCGTCGACGGACCGGCCATCCGGCGTCGGCGTACCGGCAGGCTGCCGTTCGAAGTCCTTGACCAGTGACTCCTTGACCCCGAAGACGCTGTCCTCGCCGAGCAGCTCGTCCCCTCGGACGAAGATGTGCGTCACCAGCCGCCGACACCCCTCCGCGGTGACCATGAAATGCAGGTGAGAGGCACGCATCGGGGATCGGCCGACCGCGGCGAGCAGCTGGCCGACCGGGCCGTCATGCGGGATCGGGTACGGCGTCGGCGTGATCCCCCAGAACGAGTAGCGCCCGTCGTCGTCGGTGAACAGATGAGCCCGGGCGGCTGTCCGCTCGTCGTCGTACTGCACGTCGTACCTGCCGTGCTCATCGGCTTCCCAGACTTCGATCCTGGCCCCGGGCACGGGCCTGCCCGCCGTGTCGGTGACGGTCCCGTCGACCCGGCACGGCTCCCCGGCGGCCCCGAGAGCGATGTCCCCGCCGATCGGCACCTCCGGGCTGTTCTCGACGAAGAAAGGTCCGAAGACGGTGGCCTCGGTCGCGTCGCCGCTGGCCTCGTTGTTGATCGCGATGGTCTGCATCGAGGCCCCGAGAACGTCGGAGAGCAGGATGAACTCCTGCCGCCTGGCGTCGGTGATGTGACCGGCCGCGGTGAGGAAGGCGATCGCCGCGGCCCACTCCTCCTCGGTGAGCCGCGTCTCGCGCAGGAAACCGTGGAGATGACGCGTCAACGATCGCATCACCTCCCTGAGCCGAGGGTCCCGGCACTCGTCGAACGACCTCAGCACCCTGTCGGTCAAGGCGGTCTCGCGGCGCTCCTGTTCGGCCGAGACACCGGTGTGGGCGGCGGTCTCCTGTTCGGCCGAGACACCGATGTGGGTGGTGGTTGACGGCGTGGTCACGGCGTTCCTCCCGGGTTTCCTCGCGGGGTCGACGATGTTCTCGAAGTGATGGGGTGTTCCCTCGTCACACGGGGTGCGACGAGGACGTCAGGACGCGTCTCCCGCCCAGGCGGCGTGCAGGAGCGCCGCCAGTTCGGGCCGGTTCACCGGTCGCGGGTTGGTGTACGGGTTGGCCAGCACCTCATCGGCAACCCGGGCGAGATCGCTCTCGGCGACCCCCAGGTCTCTGAGACTCCTGGGGACGTCGAACCCCGCGGTGAGGGCCGCGAGACCGGCGGCCGCGTCGTTCACGCCCAGGGACCGGCGCAGGGCGGCGGCCGCGGCGGGAACCGCCTGCAGGTTGTACGCGGCGACATGAGGGAGCATGACGGCGTGGGTCTCGGCGTGCGGGAGGTCCAGCATGCCACCGAGAACATGGCACAGCTTGTGGTGCAGGCCCATCGTGGTCGCGCCGAGACAGGCCCCGCACAGCCACGCCCCGCGCAGCGCCGCCGCTCGTCCCGCCCGATCGCGAGGGTCGCCGGCGATGAGCGGCAGGGCGGTCGCGAGATCCCGGACGCCCTGCTCCGCCATCGCCGCGACCACCGGAGAGCCGTCCGGGGCATACAGGGCTTCGACGGCGTGCGCGATCGCGTTGAGCCCGCTGGTCACCGAGACGGCGGCCGGAAGCGTCATGGTCAGGTCCGGGTCGTAGACCACGCTTCGCGGCAGGACGACGGGGGCGCGTCCGGTCCGCTTACGGGCGTTCTCGGTGAGTCCCCAGATCGGCGTCATCTCCGAGCCCGCGTAGGTCGTGGGCAGTGCCAGCACGGGCAGCCCCCGCCGGAGCGCGAGCGCCTTGCCGAGGCCGATCGTCGACCCGCCTCCCGCGGCGACACAGCCGTCGACGGCCAGGTCGGCCGCGACCGCCTCCACGGCGGCGACGGTCTCGACCGGCACGTGCATCCGCGCCCCGTCGAACACGCCGACGGCGCGCTCACCGAGCAGCGTGGCCACCTGCTGAGCCAGCCCCCCCTGCGGCGGGGTGGACAGGACCAGTATTCGGCGCGCCCCGATCCGTTCGGCCTCGTCGGGAAGCCGGGCCATGCTCCCCGCACCGAACACGACCCGCATCGGCAGGGCCTCGTAGACAAAGCTGTCCGTCATTTGGCTTCTCCAGTACGGCGTGCGCCGGATGCCGGGATCCGGCCGTTGGAACGACGCGGCCGCGTGGTTCTTTCGCTCATGCGTTGTTCGGAAAGTCGAAGCTGGCCCCGGAGTTCCCGTGGAGAGCGCTCTGCGGCCGGGGCCACCGGGTCGTGACGACCTTGGCGCGGGTGTAGAAGCCGACGCCCTCGGGACCGTGCACGTGCTTGTCCCCGAACAGCGACTCCTTCCATCCGCCGAAGGAGTAGAACGCCATCGGGACCGGCACCGGGACGTTGACGCCGATCATCCCCACGTGGACGCCGCGCTGGAACCGGCGCGCCGCCTCGCCGCTGGAGGTGAAGATGGCCGTGCCGTTGCCGTACGGGTTCGAGTTGATCATCGCGATCGCCTCGTCGACGTCGTCGGCGCGCACGACGCTCAGCACGGGGCCGAAGATCTCCTCCCGGTAGACGTCCATGTCCCGCCGTACCTGGTCGATCAGTGTGGGACCGAGGAAGAAGCCCTGCTCGTGTCCGGGCACGACGTACCCGCGACCGTCGACCACGATCCGTCCGCCCTGTTCGGCGCCGGTGTCGATCAATCCGGCGATCCGCTCCCGCGCCTGACGGGTGATCACCGGTCCCATCTCGCTGTCCGGGTCCGTGCCGGGCCCGACCCGCACCGCACGTGCTCGCCGGGCGACCGCGTCGACCACCTTGTCGGCCCCCGATCCGACCGCGACCGCCGCGGAGATGGCCATACAGCGTTCCCCCGCGGAACCGAAGGCGGCGGCGACGAGATGGTCCGCCGCGAAGTCGACGTCGGCGTCAGGCAGGACGACGGCGTGGTTCTTTGCCCCGCCGAGCGCCTGGACCCGCTTGCCCGTCGCCGAGGCGCGTTCATGGACGTAGCGGGCGATGGGTGTTGAGCCGACGAAGGAGACCGCGGCCACCTCCGGTGAGTCGATGAGGGCGTCGACGGCGATCTTGTCCCCGTGCAGGACGTTGAAGACGCCGTCCGGCAACCCGGCCTCCTGCCACAGCCGGGCCAGCAGCATCGACGCCGACGGGTCACGCTCACTCGGCTTGAGAACGAACGTGTTGCCGCAGGCGATGGCGACCGGGAACATCCACATCGGGACCATCGCCGGAAAGTTGAAGGGCGTGATTCCGACGGACACGCCGATCGGCTCGCGGAACGACCAGGTGTCCACCCCTGTCGAGACCTGGTCGGAGTAGTCGCCCTTGAGCAGGGTCGGGATGCCACAGGCGAACTCGACCACTTCCAGGCCGCGGTGCACCTCCCCGAGCGCGTCGGACAGCACCTTGCCGTGCTCGGCGGTGATCAGCTCGGCGAGCTTTCCCGCACTGCGGTTGACCAGCTCCCGGAAGGCGAACAGCACCCGGGTGCGTCGCATCAGCGACGTCTGGCTCCATCCGTCGTAGGCCGCCCTGGCGGCGTCAACCGCGGCGGCCGCGTCCTCGGGTGTCGCGAGGAGCACCTCGTGTCGCTGCAGGCCGGTGGCGGGGTCGTAGACGGGGGCGGTTCGCACCGATCGCCCGGCGACGGCCTTACCGCCGATCCAGTGCTCGATGACAGCCATGTGTTCCTCCTTGATCGTGCGGGCGGGCCCGCGCTCACGTGCCTTCCGCGCCGGTCTGTCCGCGTCGTCGGGCCAGCAGGGTGGAGATCGCCACGGCGACGACGAGGGCCACGCCGTTGAACACGTTCGGCACCCAGTCCGCGGCGCCCGCCAGGGTGAGTCCGCTCACCGAGAGCGCGACGAACAGCGCGCCGACCACGGTGCCGAGCACGTTGTAGCGGCCGGGGTCTATCGCGGTGCCGCCGAGGAAGACGGCGGCCAGCGCGGGAAAGAGCAGGTCGACCCCGCTGTTCACCAGGCCTCCGCCGTTGCGCGCGGTGAGCAGGACACCGGCGATCCCGGCGAGTCCCCCGGAGATCACGAAGGCCAGAAAGGAGACTCGGGTGACCGAGATGCCGACAAGGCGGGCGGCGGCGGGGTTGCTGCCCACGGCATGGAGACGGCGGCCGACGGCGGTCTGGCCGAGCACGAACCAGCAGGTGGCGATGACGACCGCCACCGGCCAGATCACCTGGGGCAGACCGAGCCAGGTCCCCGACCCGAGATCACGCAGCGGCTGCGCGATGTCGCGGGTGATGCCCACACCGCCCGTGTACCACTGCACGATTCCGGGAAGAAGCGTGGCGGTGCCGATCGTGACGATGAACGCGTTGAGCCGGAGCGCCGCCACGAGGGTCGCGTTGACGAGGCCGACGGCGAGCCCGGCCAGCAGGCCACCGGCCACGCCGACCGCGAGCGGGGCGTGGTGGTCGGACAGCAGCGCCGCGCAGGTGATCGAGGACACGAGTGAGGTCGCCGCGACGGAGAAGTCGAAGTGCCCGCCGACCAGCGGGAAGATCGCCGCGATCCCCAGCACGGAGACCACGGCGATGTTGCCCAGGACCGCCTGGAGGTTCGCCATCGTGGGGAAGGCCGGGGCGCTCGCGGGCAGGACGCTGAAGAACACGTACACCGCGCCGAGCAGCAGGACCAGGCCGTACCGCTCACCCAGACTCCGTAGCACGTGGGACTTCGCGGTCGTCTTCTTCTCCGCGGACGCCGCTCCCGGCAGCGTGGTGGCGCTCATGATGCCTCCTGGTCGGCATAGGAGTGCTTGACGATGGCGGGGATGGCGACCTCGGCGCCGCGTAGGTGCGCGGTCACGCGTCCGGCCCGCAGCACCACGACGCGGTCGCAGAGGTGGGCCAGTTCCTCGACATCGGAGGAGGCGACCAGTACGGCGGTGCCGTGGGCGGCCACGGTCCGAAGCCGTTGGTAGATGTCGGCTCTGGCCATCACGTCGACGCCCTGGGTGGGCTCGTCGAGCAGGAGCACCCGGGGCGCTCGCTGGAGCCAGCGGGCGACCACGACCTTCTGCTGGTTGCCTCCCGACAGCCGGGTGATCGCCTGACCCGGGGCCGAAATCTTGATCTTGAAGTCGTCGATCGCGCTCTGGGTCGCGGCCCGCTCACTGGACGAGCGCAGCCACGACCATCGCGCATGTCGCCTGAGGGTGGCGATCGTGGTGTTCCGCACGATGGAGAAGTCACCGAACAACGCGTCACCGTGACGGTCCTCGGGGACCAGGGCCACCCCTGCCCGCATGGCGGCCCGCACGGAGGCGGGCAGCGGCCGTCCCTCGATCAGGATCGAGCCGGATCGCGGTGAAACGGCGCCGAACAGGCTGCGGAGCAGCGTCGAGCGTCCGGAGCCGAGCAGTCCGGCAACGCCCACGATCTCTCCGGCGTGCGCCTCCAGGCTGACCTCGCGCAGGGGGCCCGCGCAGAGCCCCCTGACCTGGACCGTCGGCCGCGCCGATGACCTGTCCTGCGAGGGCGCGGCGGCGCGCGCCGGGTAGAGGGCCTCAACCGACCGGCCCGCGATGAGCTCGGCCAGCCGGAGCTGGTCGAGGTCCGCGGTGGACCGGCTCTCGGCGACCACCCCGTCCCGCAGGACCGTCACCCAGTGCGCCAGCGACAGCACCTCGGCCAGCCGATGGCTGACGTAGAGGATCGCCTGCCCGGCGGCGGCTCCGCGGGCGAGCGCCTCAAGGAGGACGTCCACCTCGTGGTGCGGCAGGCTGGCGGTCGGCTCGTCGAGCACGAGGACCTGGCCCGGCTCGTCGTCGGCGAGCGCGCGGGCGATCGCCACCATGGTGCGGTCCGCGGGACGCAGACTCGCCACCTTCGCCCCCGGGTGGACCGAGAGGTCGAAGCGCTCCAGCTTGGCGGCCGTGGAACGATACAACCGCGACCACGAAACGGACCCGAGCCGGGTCGGAAACCCGCGGGAGAGCGCGAAGTTCTCCGCCACGGTCATGTCGAGGACCAGGCCCAGGTCCTGGTGCACGAAACGCAGCCCGGCCCGGTCGGCCGCCGCCGCGGTGAAACCGGCGAGGTCGGTTTCTGGGCGCCCCTGCCCGCGCAGGGTGCCCGCGTCCGCGTGCTCGATGCCGGCCAGCACCTTGATCAGGGTGGACTTGCCCGACCCGTTGCCTCCGGCGAGGGCGTGTATCCGCCCGGGGCGCAGGGTCAGGGAGACACCCTTGAGCACCGAGACCGCGCCGTAGGACTTCCGTACGTCCTCGACGTGGAGGACGACGTCATCCGGGCCGGGAGCCCCGGCGTTCATCGCCCCCACGCCTTTTTGTACGCCGCGCGGAAGTCCATCGGCGCCACGTAGGCACCCGTCTGCGGCAGGTTGGCGCGCCGGTCGATGGTCTGGAAACCCAGGCCCGCGGGTATCGGGTCCTGCCCGGCGAAGACCCTGATCAGGGTGTCCACGGCGGCCCAGCCGTACCAGTCGATGGGCTGGCCGACCGCGGCGTTCTGCCCCTGGTCACCGCGAATGAGGTTCAGGTTGGGCGGCAGTCCCTCTCCGCCGATCAGCTGGAGCTCGGCGTGGCGCGGCGAGCCGGCGACCGCCTGTGCGCCTCCGGCCAGGACGAGCGAGTCGAGCGGGATCGAGACCCAGGTGGCGTCGGGGTGCCTGAGCAGGGCCGATTCGATGATCTGGCGCACGTTGCCGAACGTGCTGAGCGTCACGTCCACGGGGTAGACCTTGCATCCGGAGCACGCGGCGACGCCCTTGCTGAATCCCTGGTGCAGCGCCGAACCGATGTTCGTTCCCTGGAAGACCAGCTCGATGATCGACGCCCGGCCGCGCGACCGCGCCATGATCCATTGGGCTCGTGCCTGGCCGATGGCCTCCTGGTACTCCTCGTTGGTGGGGTACTCGTCGGCCGGTATGACGGAGGCGGTGAACAGCCGCTCGCCACCGGCGCCGGCTCCGGTGTCGCAGTCGAAGCCCCAGAAGTCGATGGTGCGCACGCCCGCGGCCTTGGCCTCCCGGAGTGGCTGCTGGATGTCCGAGCAGTCGATGGCCTCGGTGATGATCGCGTCCTGGTGGGCGGCGACGCCCTGGCGGACACACTGGGCGAAGGCGCCACCCGCGTTCAGCTTGCCGTCGCAGATCTGGGCCTCCCAGCCGACGGTTTCGGCCGCCTCCTTGGCCGCCTCCGCGCCGGTCTGGCACCCGATCGCGCTCTGCCCGCAGGACACGATCCACACCTTCTTACCCGGGGGCGCAGAGGGAGCGGCCGTCGGCGGGGTGCCGTAGGAGGAGCCCTTGATGAGCTCGTCGATGAGTTTGTCGAGATTCTTGTTCCCCTCACCCGCGGCGTCCGTTGCCGAAGCGGCGTCGGACGAAGCGGCGCCGGACGAGGTGGTGCCGGATGGGGTGATGCCGGACGAGCAGGCACCGAGGGCGAACATTCCGACACAGAGCAGGGCGAGTGGATTCCGCATCCAGGTCTTGCTGAACAACGTCGTACCTCCTGATCGGTCCTGGTAGCGAAGCGGCACCCCCTGCGCCGCGGGCTGAGTGTGATGAGTCGTCAGCCGAGTTCCGCCGCGAACAGCGCGGTGAGCTCGGTGACGGCCCGGTCCGCGCCGGGCGAGACGGCCGGCATTCCGAAGAAGGGGTGGATGAGCTCGGCGTAGATCCTGAGCGTGGCGGGCACGCCTGCCTGGAGCAGCCGGGCCGCGAAGACGATGCCGTCGTCGCGCAGCGGGTCGAAACCGGCGACCCCCACCACGGTGGAGGGCAGGTCGCCGAGGTCCTCGGCGAGGGCCGGGGACACCCGCACGTCCTGCGCGGTCTCACGATCGCCGCGGAAGTAGAGCTTGCTGATCACGGTCAGGTCCTCGGCCTCGAGGAAGTACCCCGTGGCGTTCTCGGTCGTCGAGGGATACGACGCCGTGAAGTCCGTGACGGGCGAGGCGAGCAGCAGGGCGCGGACCGGGTTTCCGCTCCGGGCGGCGAGTAGCGCGGTGACGGTGGCCAGGTTGGCGCCGGAGCTCTCCCCGGCCAGGCCGATCCGGTCGGCGTCGGCGCCAAGGCGATCGATGGTGGCCCGTACCCAGTCGAGCGCGGCCGAGGCGTCTTCGACGGCGGCCGGGAACGGGTTCTCCGGGGCGAGCCGGTAGTCGACCGAGACCACGACGGCGGACAGCTCGTGGCTCAGGCGGCGGGCGACGTCCTGCATGAGGTGGGCGCTGCCCATGACGAAGCCACCGGGATGGAAGTACAGCACCGTCGGGACCGGCCCGACGGCCTCGGGCCGGAACACCTTCAGGCGCAGGTGCCCGACGGTGACGTCCTCCTCCGAGGCGATCGGCGCGAAGGCCGCGGGGTTCCACCCGCCCTCGATGGCCTGGGTCATCCGGGCTCGCATCTCGTCAGGCTCACCGTCGAACGATCCCGGCGCTCCGACGGAGCGGAGCATGCCGAGAAGGTCGGCGAATCCACTGTCGAGGGTCATGGGGTTCCTCATCTTCCTCGTTGGGTCTGTTCTGGTCTGCGGGCGCGCGAGGTCTCACGGCCCGGGTGCGTGCTCGGGTCGAGGCTGAAGGGGCGGGGCTGAACGGGCGGGGCTCAGGTCGAGAGGATGCGCCGGTTGGACTCCTCGGCGAGGTCGCGCAGCCGATCCTGGTCGACACCGACCAGGGCGCCGCCTCGCTTGCGGACGACCCCGGCGACGACGACCGTGTCGACGTTGCCCGGGTGTGCCGCGTTCACCACCGCGGCCACCGGGTCGGTCACCGGGTAGAGGTTGAGGTCGGTCGCCCGGATCAGCACGATGTCGGCGGCCTTGCCGGGCGACAGGCTCCCCACTCGATCGCCGAGCCCGAGCACCTCGGCGGCGCCCTGGGTGGCCAGGTGGAACACATCAGCGGCGGAGAAGGCGCTCGGCGGGTCCTCGAAGCGCGACTCCACGGTGTTCACCCGGCTCCGGGTTGCGGCCAGCGCCGTTTTCATCTGGGTGAACAGATCCGAGGCGCCGAACGCCTCGGTGTCGCTGCTGAGCCCGGTCGTGACGCCAAGGCCGCGCAGCCGGTCGATCGGGGTGTGCCCGATGCCAGGAAAGCCCTGCTCGTGCTGTGGGGCGACCGCGGCGCCGACGCCGTGATCGGCCATCATCCGCAGTTCGTCGTCGCTGTTCTCGCTGCAGTGCACGAATGTCAGGTCGGGGCCGAGCAGGCCCGCGCCGTTCATCTGGGCGATCGCGGCCATCGCGCCGAAGTCCTTGCCGCAGCCCATGTGGATGGACGTGCGGATGCCGAGCTCGCGGGCCATCGCGAGGTCGTTGCGGGTCACCTCCATCGTCGACAGCTCCGGCCCGCGTCCGGCCAGTGCCAGTGTGACGAGGGCGTCGTCGTCGAAGAGCAGGTCGTTGCGGATCCGGCGCAGGTCGTCGGTGTGGTCGCGGCTGCTTCCCATGATCCACTCGGGCAGGTCGACCAGCGGCCAGCCGTGGCCGAACACCGCCCGCACGCCCGCCTCCCGCAGGCCCAGAATCGCGGCGTCGCCGTGTTCGGGAGAGTTCTGCACGTGCGACCAGTCCATGAGCGTCGTCGTGCCCGCGTCGAGGGCGGCGAGCGCCCCGAGCAGGTTGCCGACGTAGACGTCGTCAGGCCGGTACCGCGAGCCGAGTCTGCCGAACATCTCCCCGAAGTAGGTCATCAGGTCCATGCCGGTGCACCGGTGGCGTACGGCGGACTGCCAGGTGTGCTTGTGGGCGTCGACGAGTCCGGGCAGCACGAGCATCCCGGACGCGTCGAGCACCTCGGCGCCGGGCGCCACGATCCCCTGGCCCACCTCGGCGATCGTTCCGTTCCGCACCAGGACGTCGGTGTCCTTCACGGTCCCGATCACGGGGTCGCCGGAGACGACCCAGCCACCCGTGATCAGCAGGGCGGTGGTGGCTTTGCTCATCCGATGCACCTTCCGTGCTCTGTCAGTGCTGGTAGTGCTGTTAGTGCTGGCAGTGCTGTTAGTGGCCCGCGAGGGTCAACTCGGCGCGGGCACCATTGCCGATCGCCTGGGCGTACGCCGCCTCGAGCTCAGAGTCGGACGGACTGGCCGTCCAGGCCCGCGCGACGTACGCGTCGGGCCGGATGAGGACCACGGACGCACCGGCCAGTTCGCGGGTGAAACCGGGGTCGTCGACCACGACGCGGGTGACTCGGGAGGGCGTCTTGCGAGTGGCGGGCGCCTGGTCCGCGCGCTCGACCAGCACGAACGCGCTCTGGGCGGCGATCTCGGTGTAGCGGCGGTCCCCAAGGTGGAGCTCGCCGACGCGGGTGCCGTCCGCCGGGTGCGGGTCGCTCTCCCGGTGGTAGGTGGTCTTGAACCCGCTCAGCCGGTCGCGCAGGATCGTGTTCACCTCCGGGATGGGGATGAGCTCCGTCTCGACGAACTCCTTGAGCTTGAGACCGCCCGGGGTGAAGTCGAAGTGCAGCTTGCACTGGGTCGCGACGTCGTCCATGAGGTCCTGGAGCACCGGATGCCGCTCGTCGTCGTAGGTCTGGAGCAGCGCCTCGGGTGCGTCGCCGGTCGCGACCAGGCCGAGTTTCCAGCCGAGGTTGAAGGCGTCCTGGATGCAGTAGTTCATGCCGATGCCGCTGGCCGGGTAGTGCACCCGGGTGGATTCGCCGACGAGCGAGACCCGGCCCCGGTGGAGGTACGGCGTCATCTTGTGGGTGTCGCCGTACCGTGAGACCCACTTGGCGCTGGTGATGCCGAAGTCCTCGCCGAAGATCGCGCGCAGGCTCTCGCGCACCTCGTCGAGTGTCACCGGCTCACCGCGCGGTACGGTGCGACGCGCCTCGGCGACGATGATGAAGCGGGTGGTCCGCTGGCCGAACGGATAGGCCAGGACCCAGCCGTTCTCGTTGCGCCGCATCTGCATCGACGCGGCCCATGGGAACGTCAGGTCGGCGTCGATCGACACCGCGGTCATCTCCGCCTCTCGCCCCTCGAACGGGACACCGGCACAGGCCCGCACCTCGCTGCGGGCACCGTCCGCGCCGACCAGGAACCGGGCGCTGAGGTGAATGGTCGCCCCGTCGGCGTCGAGCGCGGTCACGGTGACGCCGTCCGCCTCCTCGGTGTGCTCGACGTAGGTCACCCCTCGCCGCACCTCGGCACCGGCCTCGGCGGCCCAGTCGCGCAGCAGGTGCTCGGTGGTGGTCTGCGGCAGGATCAGCGCGTACGGGTACGTGCTGTCCAGCAGGTCGTAGCGCAGGCCGACCAGCCCGGCATAGATGTAGCGAGGAACCTCGAAGTCGGGCCGCCAGTCCTTCGCGGCCTCGCGGAAGCGGCCCATGAGCCCTCGGGCGTCGAGGAGTTCGAGCACGCGCGGCTGGATGACACCGGCCCTCGACGGGCTGTCGCCCTTCCGCTTCTCCAGGACGATCACACGTGCCCCGACCCGGGCGGCCTCGGCCGCGACGGTCGCACCGGAGGGACCCCCACCGATGACGATGACGTCCGCGTCAGTTCTTCGCATCTCTCTTGCCTCGCTCCCTGCCAATGTGTCCGTCCTACGGACAATTGTCCGCTCACCGGCGTGCGGTTGAGCATAGGTTGGCTTCTATCTCGCGTCAATGCTGTGAATACCCGGTAAAACAGCTGTACACCACGGGGGTGCGCATGCGCGTACACTTGTCCGTTGTACGGATGATCGCCTTTTGGGCGCACTTCGAGGACGGTGACCATGGCTCGGGAGAACACCGGCCCCGACTTCATCGAGGCCCTCGCACGCGGCCTCGACGTGATCAGGTCCTTCGGCGTCCACCACCGGCCGATGTCCCTCAGTGAGATCGCCGGGGAGTCGTCCCTGGCCCGCCCGACCGCGCGGCGGGTCCTGCTCACCCTTGAGCAACTCGGCTACGTGCGCCCCGCCGACGGCGGTTTCGTGCTGACCCCCCGCGTCCTGGAACTCGGCGTCGCCTACACGCTGTCGGCGGGCCTGTGGGACATCGCGCAGCCGTACCTGCGGGACCTGGTCCGCTCGACGAACCAGGCGGCCTCGGTCGCCCTGCTCGACGGTTCGGACATCATCTACGTCGCCCGTGCCGCCGTTCCGAAGGTGGTGTCGGCCAACATCAACGTCGGCATGCGCCTACCCGCGCGCAGCACCGCGCTCGGCAAGGTCCTGCTGGCCTCGCTCGACCGCGACCGGCTCGGCAAGGTCCTGGCCATCCCGTCGACCGCGGTGACCCGCGCCTTCAGGGAACGGCCCCTGGAAAATCTCCAGGCCGAGCTCCGCGAGATCCGGGCCCGCGGATGGGCCGCGACCGACGAGGAGATGACCCCCGGCGTCCGGTCGATCGCCGCGCCCGTCCGCGACGGTGACGCCGTCGTCGTCGCCGCCGTCAATCTCAGCGCCATCGCCGCCGAGGTCGCCCACGAGCAGATGACGGAGGAGTTCCTGCCCCTGGTCCTCCTGGCGGCAAGCGAGATCGGAAAGAACTACACCCTGGTCCGGAACATCCCCCAGGCCCTCGTCTCGGAGCAGGCCGTGATGTGAGCCGCGCCCGCAGATCAGTGTGGTGACGGTGTGGCAGGTGGGGCACCGGGTTCTTTGGCTTTCCTGGCGGCAGCCGAGCCGCACCCTGAGGTTCGTGGAGGTCTGGCCGTACCGGATCGAGATCAGGCCGGAACCAGGTCCTGGCGGATGTGCGCCAGGTCGTTCGTGATCCTGGCCGCGGTCTCGGTGAGCACGGGCAGGACGTCGCGCAGCAGATCGTCGACGGTGGCGCGGCTGACATGGGTGGCCACGTTCAGCGCGGCGACGACCCGCCCGTTCCGGTCGCGCAGGGGCACGGCGATGGACCGGACGCCCTCCTCCAGCTCCTGGTCGACCACGGCGTACCCGTCGATCCTCGCCCGCCGTACGGCTGCCGCCAGCTCGCCGGACGATGTGACGGTGTGCATGGTCAGCGGCCGAGGGGTGATCGCGGACAGCCGGTCATCGGGAAGACCGGCCAGCAGCACCCGGCCCATCGAGGTCGCGTACGCGGGAAAGCGGGTGCCCACGGTGATGTCGACGCTCATGATGCTCGTGACGGGCACGCGTGCCACGTAGACGACCTCGTCACCGGAGAGCATCGCGACCGACGCCGACTCGCGGACCCGCGCCACCAGGTCCTCCAGGTGTGGCCGGATGATCTCTTCGAGGGTCCGTGAGGACAGATGGGCGTAGCCGAGTTCCAGGACCCTGGGCAGGAGAACGAAACGGGTGCCCTCAGCGGCCACGTACCCGAGCCGCTCCAGGCTCAGGATCGCCCGCCGTACCGTGGCCCTGGGCAGGCCGGTCACCTTGGCGGCTCCGGCGAGGGTCAGCCCGCCACGTGCCGAGCCGAGGGAGACCAGTACGGCCAGCCCGCGGGCCAGCGACTGGAGATACTCGGCGCCCAGCTCCTCCTTCGTGGCGCGGGAGGTGTCCACTGCGGTGGGCGGCATGGGCGGCATGGGCGGCGCGGATGGCGGAACCGGCGCCGCCAGCGCCGTTTCCATGTCGGCGACCGCGTTCCTGAGGCGGGGCAGGGCATGGGCGCGCAGCCCGGCGACGGTGTGCCTGCTGGTGTGGCTGGCCACGCTCAGCGCGCAGACCACCTTGCCGCTCCCGTCCCGTACCGGCATCGCAACCGTGATCAGTCCCGGCTCCATGAGCTGGTCGTCCTCGGTCCACGGCGCGGCCGGGTCGAGCAGCGCCAGACCGGCCGCGCAGCGCTCCGCGGGCAGCAGTTCCCCGGTTCTGAAGGCGATGGACATCGTGCGCCGCCGGGTGAACCGGCCGACGAGGCGCACCCCGTCCCCGTCGAGAACGGCCAGCGAAACCGACTCGTCCAGCTCCCGCGCGAGCCTGTCCGCGTGCGGGCCGAGGATCTCCGCCAGGCCGCCGCAGGCGAGATACGCCTCGCCCAGCTCCATCAGGGGAGGGGCGAGCAGCACATCGCGGTCCTCGATCCGCAGGTGGCCGAGATGGGCGAGGGTCGCCACGACGCGGTCGACCGTGGATCTGGCCAGGCCGGTCGCGCGGGTCAGGTCGGTCGCGCGCATCCGCCGCCCGGGATCGGCCGACAGGGCACGCAACACGGCCAGACCGCGTTCGAGGGTTCCGGCCGACTCCATTCGATCTCCTTCTCGCTTGATGGAAGCACTTTGACAGGGACGTTCGTGCCGCGCATACTCGTCAGATATTAATGAACTAAAGTTCACTATGCGAACACATGGAGCGCTGTGGGCAGAAACAAGGTGATCGCCACCGCCGGGGAGGCACTGGCCGACGTGCACGACGGCGCGTCTTTCGCGGTCGGCGGCTTCGGCCTCAGCGGCATCCCGAACGTGCTGATTCGAGCCCTCTACGACACGGGGGTGACCGGGCTCGGCGTGGTGTCGAACAACTGCGGTGTGGACGGCGGAGGCCTGGGCGTTCTGCTGGCCGCCGGGCGCATCGCCCGGGTGACCGCCTCCTACATCGGGGAGAACAAGGAGTTCGCCCGCCAGTACCTCACGGGGGAGCTGGAGGTCGAGCTGACCCCGCAGGGCAGCCTGGCCGAACGGCTCCGCGCGGGCGGCTGCGGCATCCCCGCCTTCTACACCCCGGCCGGGGTCGGCACCCCGGTCGCCGACGGCGGGCTACCGCTGCGCCACGCGAAGGACGGTTCCGTCGCCGTGACCTCGCAGCCCAAGGAGGTGCGCGAGTTCGACGGCGTCGAGTACGTCCTGGAGCGCGGCATCACCACGGATTTCGCGCTGGTCAGGGCGGCGCGCGGTGACCGGTACGGGAACCTGGCGTTCAACAAGGCGAGCCGCAACTTCAACCCCCTGGTGGCGATGGCGGGACGCGTCACGATCGCCGAGGTGGAGGAGCTCACCGACCTGGACCCCGACGAGGTGCACCTGCCCGGCGTCTTCGTGCAGCGCGTGGTCGTGCTCACCCCCGAACAGGCCGCCGACAAGGGCATCGAGAAGAGGACGGTCAGCTCATGACGTGGTCACGGGACGAGATGGTCGCCAGGGCCGCGGCCGAGCTGCGTGACGGCGACCACGTCAACCTCGGCATCGGGCTGCCCACTCGCATCCCGTCGTTCCTGCCGCGGGAGGTGGACGTCGTGCTCCACTCGGAGAACGGCATCCTCGGAGTCGGCCGCTATCCCACGGAGGACGAGGTCGACCCCGATCTGATCAACGCGGGCAAGGAGACGGTCACCGTCCTGCCGGGGGCGTCCTTCTTCGACTCCGCGCTGTCGTTCGGCATGATCCGCGGCGGTCACATCGACGTCGCCGTGCTCGGCGCGATGCAGGTCTCCGCCCGCGGAGATCTGGCCAACTGGATGGTTCCCGGCAAGCTGGTCAAGGGGATGGGCGGGGCCATGGACCTGGTGCACGGCGCCCGCAGGGTCATCGTGATCATGGACCATGTGGCCAAGGACGGCTCACCGAAGATCGTCGAAAAGTGCTCCCTGCCGCTCACCGGAAAGGCCTGCGTCCACCGCGTGATCACTGACCTCGGCGTCCTCGACGTCACGGACGAGGGATTGGTGCTCGTGGAGACCGCGCCAGAGGTGAGCGTCGAGGAGCTGCGAAGCCGTACGGCAGCGAAGGTGATCACATGAAGGACGTCTACATCGTCGACTCGGTCAGGACCCCCATCGGCAGGTACGGCGGAGCACTGTCCGGCGTCCGCCCCGACGATCTGGCCGCGCACGTCATCAAGGCGCTGGCCGAGCGCACCGGCCTCGACCACGCCGACGAGGTGATCCTCGGCAACGCCAACGGCGCCGGTGAGGAGAACCGCAACGTCGCCAGGATGGCCGCGCTGCTGGCCGGGCTGCCGGTGACCACGCCGGGCACGACCGTCAACAGGCTCTGCGGCTCCGGCATGGAGGCCGTCATCCAGGCCTATCGGGCGATCGCCGTGGGGGACGCCTCGGTGGTGATCGCCGGTGGTGTGGAATCGATGACCCGCGCCCCCTGGGTGCTGCCCAAGCCGGAGCGGGCCTTCCCGGCCGGTGGCCAGGAACTGGTCTCCACCACAATCGGCTGGCGCCTGGTCAACCCGAAGATGCCGCGGGAGCACACCGTGGCCCTCGGCGAGGGAGCCGAGCTGATCGCCGACAAGCACGGCATCACCCGCGAGGAGCAGGACACCTTCGCCCTGGCCAGCCACCAGAAAGCGGCCAAGGCCTCCTTCGAGCGCGAGATCGTCGCCGTCGGCGGCCTCTCCCGGGACGAGAGCATCCGCGAGGACACCTCCGCGGAGGCGCTGGCCCGGCTCAAACCGGTCTTCCGTGAGCACGGCACCGTGACGGCGGGCAACTCCTCCCCGCTCAACGACGGCGCGGCGGCGCTGCTGCTCACCGACGAGGCGGGACTCGCCGGGCGCGAGCCGCTGGCCAGGATCGCCGCCACCGGCGTCAGCGCGCTCGACCCCCGCTACTTCGGCCTCGGCCCGGTCGAGGCGACGAAGAAGGCGCTGGCCAAGGCGGGCAAGGGCTTCGGCGAGCTGACCACGGCCGAGCTGAACGAGGCGTTCGCCGCCCAGGCGCTCGGCTGCCTGGCCGAACTGCCCGACCTCGATCCCTCGATCGTCAACCCGTACGGCGGCGCGATCGCGCTCGGCCACCCCTTGGGCGCGTCGGGCGCGCGCATCACCGGCGCCGTCGCCCACCGGCTCGCCGAGGCCGGTTCGGGCACCGGCCTGGCCTGCCTCTGCATCGGTGTCGGCCAGGGCCTGGCCGTCGTGCTCGAAAGGTGATCCCTGCTGGATGTCGGCCTCCGGGCCTCCCCGACAGGGCGTTGAAGAGCCGTGCGTGTCGCCACGCACGGCTCTTCACGTCTTCCGGGGCTAGACGTACACTACGTAAAGTACGTACTTGACGTTCATTGCGGAGTTGGCGCGGGTGAACCTTTCGGAGATCGAGTTCGTCGATCGCATGGGGCTGATCATGGAGCGTCTGGGTGGGGCGCGCACGATGGGCCGCCTGCACGCGTGGCTCATGATCTGCGACCCGCCTGACCAGTCCCTCACCGACCTGGCGGCGGAGCTCGGCGTGAGCAAAACCGCGGTCAGCACGGTCGCCAGGCAGCTGGAGCGGAGCGGAATGGTGGAACGCGTTCCCACCTCAACCCGCGAGCACCGCTACCGGGTGACCGTCGGCGGGTGGGAGCAGATCATGCGGGTCCAGATGGCCATCCTCAGGCAGAGCCTCGGCGCGCTCGACTTCGGGCTGTCGATCCTCGGCGACGATCGGCCCGGCCGGCGAGACCGGCTGGAGGACACCCGGAAGTTCTTCGCCTTCGTTCTACAGGACTCGGACGAGATGTTCGAGCGCTGGAAGGAGTACCGCGAGAAGCCGTCCTGACGTACATCGGCAGAGGGATCCTCAACCAAGGAGAGGCGATGTCAGACATCGTCGAACGGTACGACATCCCCAAACGGCACTTCTGGCTGCACGGGCCCCGATCGGGTCCGGCGGTCGAGTTCGACGCCCGAACCGGGCTGTGGAACGTCTACGGTCATCCGGAGCTGCTCGAGGTCCTCGGTGACCCCGCGACGTACTCCTCCGACACCATGCGCGTGATCCCCAAGGGTCTGATGCCCAGCGAGGACGACTTCTCGCTGAAGGGCTTCATCACCCAGATCGACCCGCCGGAGCACGGCAAGCTGCGCAAGCTGGTCAGCAGCGCCTTCACCCGCAAGGTCGTGGCGGATCTCGAACCGAGGATCGCCGCGCTCACCCACGAGCTGCTCGACGCGGCGCGCGAGCGCGACCGGTTCGAGCTCGTGAGCGACCTGGCCTACCCGCTGCCGGTCATCGTCATCGCCGAGCTGCTCGGGGTGCCCAGCGGCGATCGCGCCCTGTTCAAGCAGTGGGCCGACGCGCTGTTCCAGCGTGACGCCGAGATCTCGCTCAACCGGTCCGACGAGGAGCGCAGCGCGGACCTCGAGGCCACGATGAAACCGTGGAAGGAGATGTCCGCCTATCTCGCCGCCCACGCCGCCGAACGCCGGCGGCAGCCGCGCGCCGACCTGCTCACCAGGCTGGTCGAGGCCGAGGTGGACGGCGAAAACCTGCCCGACGAGCAGGTGGTCAACTTCGCGATCATCCTCCTGCTCGCGGGACACATCACCACGACGATGCTGCTCGGCAACACGGTGCTGTGCCTGGACGCCTTCCCCGAGCTGCAGGACAGGGTGCGCGCCGACCGCTCCTTGATCCCGGCCGTCATCGAGGAGTCCATCCGGTTCCTGACCCCGTTCGCCCTCCTCGGCCGCGCCACCACCCGCGAGGCCCGGCTCGGCGGCGTGACGATCCCGGCCGACCAGATGGTCATGATCTGGATCGCGGCGGCCAACCGGGATCCGCGCCAGTTCCCCGACCCCGACGTCTTCGACCCCGACCGCGACCCCAACCCGCACCTCGGCTTCGGCCGCGGCATCCACTTCTGCCTGGGCGCGCCCTTGGCCCGGCTGGAGGGACGGGTCGCGCTGGACATCCTGCTCGACCGGTTCGACGTCCTGCGTACCGACCCGGACGACCCCGTGCAGTTCATCCCCACGCCGTCGCTGACAGGAGTGCGCCGCCTCCCGCTCATCCGGGGGTGACGCCGAACGGCGGACGCGGCTACACGGCTACGCGGCTCTGAAGGGCGAAGCCGCGAACCACACCATGACGGCCCTGGTGCCCGGAAGAGGACCAGGGCCGTTTCTCCCGTGGTCGTCTTCACCCGTCAGCGTCCGTCTGGCTATCTTTCAGCAGTGCGTGGACCTCGGCCTGGCGGAAGCGGTGGTGGCCGCCCAGGGTGTGGATGGAGCTGAGCTTTCCCTCTCTGCCCCATCGGGTGACGGTTTTGGGGTCGACGCGGAACAGCCGCGCGACCTCGGCGGGGGTGAGTAGCCGTTCGGCGGTGCCGTCGATGGTGAAGCTGCCGTCAGCGCTGATGACCATGATGGTGGTCAAGGAGTCTCCAGGTGAGTGTCGGGGCGAGGAGTTTCCGGACGGCTCGCGGAGCACGGTCGGCACGAGCGGCCCGGGGATCAGGGGTTATCGCTGGCGGACCTATGCCGGGTTGTGGGTGGGGGAGGTGCCCGGCCGGCGCCGACGACCTGGTGGTGACGGAGGCCGCGGTCAAGCAACACCTGCTGCGCCTGTACCAGAAGTTCCGGATACCGGAGGGGAC